>NZ_JBDJAW010000034.1 GCF_039649665.1 Microbispora sp. ZYX-F-249
TAGGCCGCGGTGCCAGAAGGACCGGGCGCCACGACC
This sequence comes from Microbispora sp. ZYX-F-249, assembly GCF_039649665.1. NCBI lineage: Bacteria > Bacillati > Actinomycetota > Actinomycetes > Streptosporangiales > Streptosporangiaceae > Microbispora > Microbispora maris. The sequence continues at coordinate 37 of NZ_JBDJAW010000034.1, forward strand.
GGCGGGAATCGCATTCAGCTGACGCAACCTCGGGAGGTGTGCTGGACATCGGGGAAATAAAGAGGGCGCGGCTCAGAAAGACCGCGCCCTCGGGGGCGACTGCCCCGGATGTCCGCCCGTTGTGGCGCATCGGGCCCTCAGCCGTGGGGCTCCACCACGACCTTGAGCCCGCGCCGGGTGACCGCTGCGGCGAAGGCGTCCGCCGTGGCCTCGAGCGGGAAGCGCTCGGTGACCAGCGACGACACGTCCACCGAGCCGCCGGCGACGAGGCGGATCGCCCGGGGATAGGTGAGGTTCATCCGCCGGACGAGTGCGAGCGTGAGGCCCTTGCGCCGGGCCAGCGAGGCGGGGAACGAGACGCGGTCGTCGTCGGGAATGCCCGCCAGCACGACCCGGCCCCCGGGACGTACGGCGGTCATGGCGAGGCGTACCGCGTCGTCGGTGCCGGCCACCTCGAAGGCCACCCGTACGCCGAGGCCGTCCAGCCCGTCGATCCCGGCCCACGCGGCCGGTCCCGCGTCCGCGGGGGAGAGGGCGTGGTCGGCGCCGAACCGCAGGGCGGCGGCGCGGCGGTGCGGCAGGGGGTCGACGGCGACGACCACCGAGGCGCCGGCGAGCCGGGCGAGCCGGACCACCAGCAGGCCGATCGGCCCGCAGCCGACGACGGCGACGGGCGCCCCGAGCGCCAGATGCCCCAGGTCCACGGCGTGGAGCGCCACGCCGAGCGGTTCGAGCATGGCCCCGTCGCTGTCGGACAGCGCGTCGGGCAGCGGGTGCAGCAGCTCGTCGGGCCAGGCGAGGAACTCGCGCAGGCCGCCGTCGAGCGTGCCGTGCCCGGCGAAGCGGACGTCCGGGCACAGGTTGCCGTATCCCGTCGCGCAGACCGCGCAGCGGCCGCAGGGGATGGCGGGGTCCACCGCGACCCGGGTGCCGTGCCGGGGACCGCCCTCGACGACTCCGGCGATCTCGTGTCCCACGACGAGCGGCTCGTCCAGCACCGCGTCGCCGATGCCGCCCTCCGCGTACCAGTGCAGGTCGGAGCCGCACAGGCCGACGGCCGTGACGCGCACCAGGCTCTCGCCCGGCCCCGGGACGGGCCGCGGTTCCTCGGCCAGCCGGATGTCGCCCGCCTTCCGCAGCCGGGCGGCCCTCACGCCCCCGTCCCCGGTGCCATCGCCGCCCCCTCGGTCAGTCCTTCACCTTGATCGTAACCCTCGTCCGGCAGGGGAAGTGTGCCGCCGGTGCCGATGAAGGGGCTCCGGCGAGGACACGACGGGACCCACCCGTGCACGCCGCCCTCCGATCGGCGTGGGATCACGAGCGACGATCAGCTGCGCCGGCCCGCCGCACAGCGCGGCGAGCAAGCCGCCGGAGTCCGTGGGCGGCCCCGTGAACGCCCAGGATGACCGCCGGGAACAGCACGGCGTACGACGTCGTCTCACGCGCGCCGGACGCGGTCACCACGCCCGAGCGGCGTAGTCTGCGCCAGGCCCACGACGAGAACGCGATCACCCCCGGTGAGGTGAGCACCCCCGGCGTGTAGGCGCGGGCGAGCAGGCTGTGACCCAGGTGAGCCACGCCGTGCAGGCCGAACCCGAGCAGAACGGTCTGGTAGAAGGGAGACCGGCCCTCCGACCGCGCCCCCGCCGCCGCGGCGGCTCCGACCACCGCGCCCATCAGGGCGATGCCCGTCGCCGCGTGGACGGTGTCGGTCTCCGCGAGCGACCACAGACGCGGCGGCACCGCCGGATGGCGCTCACGCCATCGCCGCACCTGCCGGGCCCTGTGGGACGGCATCGTCAGCAGCTCTTCCAGGTCGTGCACGAGGAAGGCCGCCAGCAATCCCCAGGTGACGGCGGCCGGAAGCGACCGGTCACCGCTTCCCGCATCGTTGTCGAACATTACCGCGCCGCTCCCTCGTCGTGCCGTTCAGCCTGATCGCCGAAGGGATGTCATTCGCAGTTCTCTTCCAACAATGGACGGCCTGTCAATCGCGGCTCCGGCGCCTCGTCGCCTGCCGGGAAAACACCGAGCCGGGCGGCACCCGGCGGACGGCCCGCTGGAGCGGCCGAGGGCCGGGCCCGCACTGCCGGCCCGGCCCTCGGAACGTTCCCACAGCCTCCGCTATGACCGGGACTGCCCGGTCATCTGCCGTGCCTGGTCGCGGGTCTGCTCGGTGACCTGCCGTGCCTGGTCGCGGGCCTCCTCGCCGGTGGTCCTGGTCGCCTCGGCGGCCGTCTCGCGCACCTGCTGGACCGCCTCCCTGGCGTCCTCGCCCACACGCTGGGCGGTCTCCTGGACGACCTGCTTGACCGGCTCGACCATCTCCTCGGCCCGGTCCTTGACCTGCAGGGCCGCACGCTCCTCCGCGGAGGTCTTCGGCAGCAGGCTCGCGGCCAGCAGTCCCGCGCCGAAGGCGATCAGCCCTGCGGCGAGCGGATTGCCCTGGGTGCTCCGCATGGCCTGGTGCGGCGCCTCGCGCACGGTCTGGGCGGCCTGCTGCGCGCCGTGCCTGACCATCTCGCCGGCCTCCGCCGCGGTCCCGCGCACCGTCTCGCCCGCCTGCGCCGCCGCGTCGCGGACCGTCTCGCCGGCGTGCGCCGCGGCGTCGCGCATCGTCCCCGCGGCCTCACCGGCCTGGTCGCGTACCGTGTGGGTGGCGTGTGCCGGCACTCCCATCACCTTCTCCTTCACCGAGTGCGCCATCCCGCGCATCCTGTCCGTACGGCGCCGCACGATGCGCGCCGGGCTCGTCCGGTCGGCGAGCCGGTCCACGTCGGCGGCGAGTTCCGCCCGCGTGACCTCGATCTCGGCCCTTATCTCCTCTGGGCTCGCGCCCATTGCACGTCCTCCTTCAGCGTCTCGATGGTCTGCTCGGGCGTGGGGTTCACCTCGCGCATGCGCTCCCTGCCGCGCGCGAACAGGACCCCGCCGATCACCGCCCACACGACCGCGACGATGAGCGCGGCCCAGGCCAGGTCCATGACGTTGCCGAGCCCGAACATCACGGCGAGCGTGACGAGAAGCGCCACCATGTATCCGGCGAAACCGGCCCCGCCGAGCATCCCGGCCGCCTTGCCGGCCTTCGTGGCCTCCTGCCGGATCTCGGCCTTCGCGAGCTCCACCTCCTGGCGGAACAGCTTGGACAGGTCCTCACCGATCTCCCCGACCAGCTTGCCCAGCGAGGGCTCGGCGGGCGGGCTGGGGTAGCTCATCGCGGCTCACCTCCGGCGCCCGGCGTGCCGGGGAACCCGTCCGAGTCGCGCCGCCCGTCGGCACGGCCGTCCCGGATCTCGTCCGACGGGTAGCGCTCGCCGGTGGTGTAGCCGGTTCCGGTGCCGTTCCGCGTCACGTCACCGGTCCGGTATCCGTCGCCGGTCCCGTTGCCGTTGCCGTTGCCGTATGAGGGGGAGGCGGTCACGCCGCTCCCCGGGCCGCCGGCGCCCGTGGTCCCGCTCACCGGCTCTCCGGCCGGGGTGTTCCGGGTGCCCGTGCCGTACGTCGTGACCGGGCGCGTGCCGTACGGGGCGGACGAGGGCGACCCGGAACCGTACGCCGCGTCGCTCCCGTCGCCGGAGGCGGAGCCGTACCCGGAGCCGTATCCAGAGGTGTACGCGGCGCCGGAGCCGGACCATCTGGCGTCACCGTCCACGGTGCCGTTCGCCGGGCCGTTCGCCGGGCCGTTCGCCGGGCCGTTCAAAGGGCCGCTCGCGTGCGGGTCCTCGGCCGAGGCGACGGCCTTGACGGCCCGTCCCACGAGGAACCCCGCGACCACGGCGCCGGCGAGGAACAGCCCCGGGCGGCGCCGCGCGAAGTCCTGCACGTCGCGCACCGCGCCCTGGATGCCCTCGGTCTCCAGGTAGTCGGCGGCGCGGTGGCCCCGCTCCGCGACCTGCTGGACCACGCCCCGCATGGGGGAGTCGGGATTGGCGTTGTCGCCGATGGCCTCCAGTTCGCCGGTCCACTGCCGGATCGTGTCGGCGGCGCGCCTGCTCTGGTGCGTGGCCTGCTCGTCGGTGTGCCTGCGCAGCTGGTGGAGAACGTGCCGCGTCTGCTCCCTGGCCTCATGGGCCACCGTCCGCGCCTGGTCCTTCGCGGTCAGCGCCACCTCGCCGGCGGCGGACTTGGCCTCGTGCGCCGTCTCCTGCGCCGCCTGCCGGACCTGCTGCGCGGTACCGGCCTGTTCGGTGCCGGTCTGCGCGGTGCCGGTCTGCGCGGGGCCGGCCTGCGCGGTGCCCTGCTGCCCGGCCTGCGGACGGCCGGCGTCCTGCGGCAGCTCGCTTCCCCCGGCGTATGTTCGCGTCTCGGTATGGAAGTCGCTCACTGAAGCCTCCTTGGGTCGAAATCGTCCCTGGAGCGGCGAGCTACCCCCGAAGTTCGAACGGACGCACAAATCGCCAAAAAAAGTCAAGAACGCATATTGACACGGTAAACGGCGGCGGTCCGCTGGGGCGTCTCGGTCGGCGTCCCGGCCCCGCGACGGCCGGCCGGATCGCGGCGTGAGCGGGCACCGGGATGAGCAGGTTCCCGGTCCGAGGGGCACGCCCGGTCGACCGGGAGAATCCGTTCGTGGCACGGTACGGCCCCGAGGCCGCCTGCAGCCGTCGCCTGATCCACCTGACCACGATCACGGTCGAAACGGGCACGATTCGCGTGAGTGGCAGCGATGATGTCGGAGTGAGGCGACGCCCGATTCGCTGGCAGGTGATCGCCGCTGTGCCGGCTGTCGCGGCGCTGTCAGCGGCGGTGTTCGTGGTGGCCCGCGCGGTTCGTCCGGAGGCCGAGGTCAGCCTGGCCGACCTGGCCGCGGTTGCGATCGCGGCCGGGGCGACCGTCGCCGCGGTGGTCGCCTGGGCCGGGGGTTCACGGCTCCGCGCGTCCGGACCGACCGGCCCGGGCGCCGCACCGGTCGTGCAGGATCAGCTCTACCGCGATACGCACGGCCGGCTGCCCCGGGTACGCGACCTCGACGACCCCGTGGCTCTCGGCGTGCATCCCGCGCCCCGTCCGACGTCGGGTGCGCCGTCCTTCGTCCGCCGTGACCTCAGTGGAGAGCTCGAACAGGCCATCGCGGAGGCACCCTTCGTGCTCGTCGTGGGCGACTCCACGGCGGGTAAGACACGGGCCGCCTACGAGGCCGTGCGGGCGGTGCTGCCCGAGCACATCCTGGTCTACCCGCAGACCCGTGAGTCGTTCCCCGCCGCGGTCACCGCCGCCCGACGAGTACGGCGGGCGGTGCTCTGGCTGGACGACATCGAGCGGTATGCCAGCGCGGCCGGGTTCACCGCCCAGACCTTCCGAGAGCTGGCGACGGCGGATGATCGCGCCGTACGAGTCGTCGGCACGATCCGGGCACGGGAGCGGGCGGTGTTCGGTGTCCGTGGCGAGGACCTGCTCAGTCCGGCCTCCCGCCGGCGCAACCGGACTGTCCGCGAGGTGCTCGCTCTGGCACGCGAGGTCGAGCTTGACCGCCGCTGGTCGGAGGCGGAGCTGACGCGGGCCGCCGCCAGCGAGGACGACCGTGTCACGACCGCGGGACAGCACGCGGGCAGGTTCGGCGTCGCCGAGTATCTGGCCGCCGGGCCGCAGCTCTATCGGGACTGGCGTGACGCCCTGGCATGTGCGGGCACGCCGGACGACACACGCGCCGGAGGGCCGCGCGGCGGCGCCCTGGTCGCCGCGGCGGTCGACGCGCGGCGGGCGGGTTTTCACGCTCCGCTGCCCGCCGAACTCCTCCGCCGTCTGCACGAGGGCTACCTGAGCGAACTCGGCGGCCCCGCCGTACGCCCGGAGCCGTGGGAGCGCGCGCTGCGCTGGGCGACTCAGCCCTTGCACGGAACCAGCAGCCTCATCATGCCCGGAGACATGCCGGACACCTACCTCGCTTTCGACTACCTCGCCGACACCCTGGCCAAGTCCGGGAGACAGGCGCCGGTGCCGACGTTCACGTGGGAGGCGCTGATCGATCACGGCGGGCCCCGGGACTGCGTCGACATCGCCACACAAGCGCGGGAATGCGCCAGGGACGACATCGCCGAATCGGCCTTCCGCAAAGCCTGGGCCGCGGGAAACCTGGAAGGGGCCCGCGGGCTGGCGTCGGTTCTGGGAATCACCGGCCGGCCGAGCGAGGCCATCGCTCTGCTGGCCGAGGCCACGACCAGGGCAGGGATCGTCGCACCCGCGGAAGAGCAGGCCCTGCTGGCTCTCAGGGTCGAGCTGGCTTGGTGGACGCACGAGTCGGGGGAGGCCGCCAAGGCGGTGCCGCTGGCACGCGCCCTGGTGGCCGAATGCCGAACGGCTCTGGGGCAGACCGCCGAGACGACCCTGGGGGCGCAGATCGTGCTGGCCCGATGCCTGGGGTTCGCGGGCGAGGCGGAAGAAGCATGCCGTCTCGCGCACGCGGCCGCGAAATCGGCCGCGACCGCGCTGGGCCCCCTGAACGACTGTGCCGTATCGGCCCGCTTCGAACAGACCCTGCAGGAGGCCTGGCGCGACGGCACAAGGGCGGTGAGCCTGTGGGAGAGAGCCATCGACGAAGAACTCGCCATCTCGGGCGCCGGCTCCGTCGTCCTGATCGACTACTACCGAGCCCTCGCGTTCCACCTGGCGGATGAAGGGCGCTTCCAGGAAGCCCGTGCCCAGGCCGGGCGGGCCGTGCGCCTGGCCGAGCGTCTCGGCCGGACCAACATCCGACGCGTCTACAGCCGGCTGGCACTGGCGCGCTGGACGGCGCTCAGCGGGGACCGGGACGAGGGGCTGCGGATGACTGGTCGGCTGCTCGACGACTGCCGGCGGATCCACGGCGTCGACCACGAACTCACCTGGGACGTCCGCGAAGGTCTGGCCGACCTCCTCTACGCCCTGGACGAGTATGCCGAGGCACGGCGGCACTGGGAGGAACTCCGGGCCGATCTCCCCGCCGGCCACACCCTCGCCCTGTACTGCCGGGGCGGCGTCGCGAAGTGCCGCATGAAGGAAGGCGACGTCGAGCGCGGCGACGGCGAACTCGCCGCGGTCGTCGCCGAGTTCACCAGGATCAACGGCCCGAGGGACCGGAACACCACCCGCTGGCGCGACGACCTGACCCGGCTCCGCGCGGAGACGTCCGCTCCCTCCTGACGTCGGCGGACGCGCCTTGCTCGGCTGCCGGAGCAGCGCCGGGTATGTGAGCGCCGGCCTGGCGGGGGACCGGCCGGTGGGGAGCCCGGGACGTGCCCGGCGTGCGGCTGGGAAGCGACCACCTCTCTCGTGACGAGGGAACGGAAAGTGGGAGAGCGCTTTCCAGAGCGTGGACTCCGGCGGCCGCCCTGTCAAGACGAGCTCGCGTCCCTACCGGAATCCCCAGCTCAACCGGGTGAGATCGGGGGATGGTCGGCCGGGCGCGGCGGGCCGGGCAAGGGCCCCCTCTTGACACGTCCGGCCTTCCGCGACACTCTCCTGCTTGGAGAGCGCTCTCCAAGCCGTGGCGGTCAGGAGAGCCCGTGCTCGCGAGGCATGCCCGGAACCTGGGGCGGCTTTCGCGCAGGCGGGGGCCGTCCGCGCCCCGCAGTCGCAGGACATGGACTGTTCACCCCCCAGGCCCCCGCCCTCGCGGGCGGGCGGTCGCCCCCCGCAAGAGTGAGGACAACACCCGTGCGCAGACGCAAGCCATATCTCCTCGCCGTCGCCGGAGCCCTCGTGCTCGCCGCGACGGCCTGCGGCGCCGACGACTCGCCGTCCACGGCCGGGTCGGCCGGCGGGAGCGCGACCCGGACGATCACCTACTGGGCGTCCAACCAGGGCACGAGCCTGGAGAACGACAAGGAGGTGCTGAAGCCCGAGCTGGACAGGTTCACCAAGGAGACCGGGATCACGGTGAACCTGGAGGTCGTCCCCTGGGCCGACCTGCTCAACCGGATCCTCGCCGCGACCACGTCGGGCAAGGGCCCCGACGTCGTGAACATCGGCAACACCTGGTCGGCCTCCCTGCAGGCGACCGGGGCGTTCGTGCCGTGGGACGACGCACTGCTCAAGACGCTCGGCGGCAAGGAGCGCTTCCTCGGCCCCAGCCTCGCCGCGACCGGCGCCCCCGGCCAGCCGCCCACCGCCGTGCCGATCTACGGCATGACGTACGGCCTCTTCTACAACAAGAAGATGTTCAAGGAGGCCGGCATCGACAAGCCGCCGGCCACGTGGGACGAGCTGATCGCGGACGGCAAGAAGCTGACCAAGGACGGCAGATGGGGGCTCGCCGTCGAGGGCGCGAGCGTCAGCGAGAACGCCCACCACGCCTTCATCTTCGGCCGGCAGCACGGCGCCGAGCTGTTCGACGCCTCCGGCAAGCCGCACTTCGACTCCGATCAGGAGACCAAGGCCATCAAGCAGTACCTCGACCTGATGGCCGTCCACAAGATCGTCAACCCGAGCAACGCGGAGTACGCCAACGGCACCGAGGCGGTGCAGGACTTCGTCTCCGGCAAGGCCGGCATGCTCATGTGGCAGTCGATCGCCACGCAGCTCAAGCAGGCCGGCTGGTCCGAGGACGACTACGGCCTGGCCCCGATCCCGCTGCCCGGCCCGTCCCAGGGCGGCGAGCAGGTCAACGCCATGGTCGCCGGCATCAACCTCGCCGTGTTCAAGACGGCCGCCAACAAGGACGGGGCGCTGAAGTTCGCCCGGTTCATGACGTCCAGGCAGACCCAGCAGAACCTCAACAAGGCGTACGGCTCGCTGCCGACCGTCACGGACGCCTACGACGACCCGGCGTTCGAGAGCGAGACGATCAAGACCTTCCAGCAGATCCTCTCCACCACGGCCGCGCCGCTGCCGCAGGTGGCCCAGGAGAGCCAGTTCGAGACGCTCGTGGGCAACGCCATGAACCAGTTGTTCGCGGACGTCGCGAGCGGCAAGCCGGTCACCGAGGAGGCCGTCAAGGCCAAGCTGACCGATGCCGACCAGCAGATGGGCGGCTGAGCGGCTATAGCCGCATCCCGGCGCCGGGCGGCGGCCCCGCCCGGCGCCCGCGTGCCTCCCGCCGCGGCGCGCCACCCCACGGAAAGTCCCCGGAAGGCGCGCCACTCCACGGGAGGTCCCCGGAAAACGCGTCGCCCTCCGGGCGCTGCCCGTCTGTTCCCGCCCCCTCCGGGGGCCGCCTGCCCGACACCGAGAGGAAGTCCATGGTCGTGTCCACCACGTCCCGGCCCGGCGCGGGACGGAGACCCGCGTCCCCAGGTGGCACTCCGCCTCCGGGCGGCCCGCGGCGCGGGATCGCCGGCCGCGTTCCGGCGTGGCTGCGCCGCGCCGCCCTGCCGTACCTGCTGATCCTTCCGGCCGTGCTGCTCGAACTTCTCGTCCACCTGGTGCCGATGGTGATCGGCATCGGCATGAGCTTCCTCAAGCTCACCCAGTTCTTCCTGCGCAACTGGTCGGCCGCGCCCTTCGCGGGGCTGGACAACTACCGCGTCGCCGTCGACTTCGACGGCGCGGTCGGCCGCTCGCTGCTGCACTCGTTCCTCGTCACCGTCGCGTTCACCGTGCTCACCGTCGGGCTGTCCTGGCTGCTCGGCATCGGCGGCGCGGTGCTCATGCAGGGCTCGTTCAGGGGCCGGGCCCTGCTGCGCGCGCTGTTCCTCGTGCCGTACGCCCTGCCGGTCTACGCCGGGGTGATCACCTGGAGCTTCCTGCTCCAGCGCGACTCGGGACTGGTCAACCACGTGCTGGTGGACCAGCTGCACCTGTTCGGCGAGCGGCCGTTCTGGCTGATCGGCTCCAACAGCTTCGTGTCCCTCATCGTGGTCTGCGTGTGGCGGTCGTGGCCGTTCGCCTTCCTCGTGCTGATGGCAGGGCTGCAGAACATCTCCGGCGACCTGTACGAGGCGGCGGCCATCGACGGCGCGGGCTGGGGCCGGCGGCTGCGCGCGGTCACACTGCCCATGCTGCGCCCCGTCAACCAGGTGCTCGTGCTGGTGCTGTTCCTGTGGACGTTCAACGACTTCAACACGCCGTACGTGCTGTTCGGCAAGTCGGCCCCGCACGAGGCGGACCTGATCTCGATACACATCTACCAGAGCTCGTTCGTCACCTGGAACTTCGGCTCGGGCTCGGCCATGTCGGTGCTGCTCCTGCTGTTCCTGCTGCTGGTGACGGCCGTGTACCTGGTCGCGACGTCCGGGAGGAGGAGCGATGCGTGAGCCCCGCTGGCTGCCGTGGGCGCGGTGGTTCGGCCTCGGCCTGCTCGGCCTGTTCACCCTGACCCCGCTGTACGTGATGCTGACCTCGGCGATCAAGCCGCTGCGGGACGTGCAGGGGGACTTCCAGTGGATCCCCACGACGATCACCCTGCGCCCGTTCGCCGACATGTGGCGGACGGTCCCGCTCGCCCGCTACTTCGCCAACAGCCTGATCGTGGCGTCGGTGGCCGCGCTGGTGTCGGTGCTCATCGCCATCTTCGCGGCGTACGCGATCAGCCGCTTCCGCTTCCCCGGACGGCGGATCTTCTCGGTCACCGTGCTGTCGACGCAGATGTTCCCCGGCATCCTGTTCCTGCTCCCGCTGTTCATGATCTACGTGAACCTCGGGACCGCGCTCGGGGTCGAGCTGTACGCGAGCCGCACCGGGCTGATCATCACGTACCTGACCTTCTCGCTGCCGTTCTCGATCTGGATGCTGGCCGGCTACTTCGACTCGATCCCGACGGCCCTGGACGAGGCCGCCCAGGTCGACGGCAGCGGCCCGATCGGGGCCCTGCTGCGCGTCGTGCTCCCCGCCGCCACCCCCGGTATCGTGGCCGTCGCGATCTACGCCTTCATGACCGCGTGGGGGGAGGTGCTGTTCGCCTCGGTCATGACCGACGAGACGAGCCGCACCCTCGCCGTCGGCCTGCAGGGGTACGCCACCGAGAACGACGTCTACTGGAACCAGATCATGGCGGCCTCCCTGGTCGTCAGCGTCCCCGTGGTGGCGGGGTTCCTGCTGCTGCAGCGCTATCTCGTGCAGGGCCTCACCGCGGGCGCCGTGAAGTGAACGCTCACCATCACCACCACCGAACCAAGGAGAACCAGCGAATGGAGCCGCAGCGCGGCCACGCCCCCGATGTAACCGCTTTCGACGACTTCGTCTGGGGCGTCGCCACCTCGGCCTACCAGATCGAGGGCGCGGCCCTCGAGGACGGCAGGCTGCCCTCGATCTGGGACACCTTCTGCAGGGTGCCCGGCGCGATCGACGGCGGCGACACCGGAGACGTGGCCTGCGACCACTACCACCGGTGGCGCGAGGACGTCGGCCTGCTCGAACGACTCGGCGTGGACGCCTACCGCTTCTCGGTGGCCTGGCCGCGCGTGGTGCCCGACGGCGCCGGCCCGGTGAACCCGCGCGGGCTCGCCTTCTACGACCGTCTCGTGGACGCCCTGCTCGACGCCGGAATCCGGCCGTTCGTGACCCTCTACCACTGGGACCTGCCGCAGGCGCTGCAGGACCGCGGCGGCTGGCCCGAGCGCGACACCGCGCAGCGCTTCGCCGAGTACGCCGCCGTCGTGGCCGAACGGCTGGGCGACCGCGTCGCCGACTGGACGACGATCAACGAGCCGCTGTGCTGCTCCTGGCACGGGCACCTGGAGGGGTCCATGGCCCCCGGGGTGCGCAACCTGGAGGCGGCCGTGCGCACCTCCTACCACCTCCACCTCGGGCATGGCCTCGCCGTGCAGGCCGTACGGGCCGCCGCGCGGCTGACGCCGTCGATCGGGATCGTCAACAACCTCAGCCCGATCGACCCCGCGACCGACAGCGAGGAGGACCACGCCGCCGCGCGGCGCCTCGACGGGCACGTCAACCGCTGGTGGCTCGACCCGGTGACCGGCCGCGGCTATCCCGAGGACATGCTCGCGGTGTACGGCGTCGACCTGCCGATCCGGCCGGGCGACCTGGAGACGATCGCGACGCCGCTCGACTACCTGGGCGTGAACTACTACTTCCGGCAGGTCGTGACGGCCGACCCCGCAGGGCCCGTGCCGTACGCGCGGCAGCTGGAGGTGCCGGGGGCGACGACCACGGCCATGGGCTGGGAGGTCGACGCCGGCGGGCTGGAGCGCCTGCTGGTGCGCCTCACCCGCGAGTACGCCGCGCCCCGCCTGTACGTCACCGAGAACGGGTCGGCCTGGGCCGACGCCGTCGGCGCGGACGGCATGGTCGACGACCCGCAGCGCCTGGCCTACCTGGAGGACCACATCGCGGCCTGCGGCCGGGCGATCGAGCAGGGGGCGCCGGTGGCGGGCTACTTCGCGTGGTCGCTGCTGGACAACTTCGAGTGGGCCTACGGCTACGACAAGCGGTTCGGCCTGGTGCACGTCGACTACGCGACCCAGGCGCGGACCCTGAAGGCGAGCGGCCGCCGCTACGCCGAGATCATCGCGGCGGGCAAGCGGCTGCGGGTGGCCTGACGGACGCGGCGCCGGTGGTCCGTCAGGCCGACTCGCGGACCACCAGCGCCGGCTGCACGATGACCGAGGTGACCCGGAAACCCGGGTCCGCGACGTGCGCGAGCAGCAGCCGGGCCATCTCGGCGGCCATGTCCTCCATCGGCTGGCGCACGGTCGTCAGCGGCGGGCGGCAGGCGGCCGCGGCGCTGTCGTCGAAGCCGACCACCGCGACGTCCTCGGGCACCCGGCGGCCGAGGTCGCGCAGGGCGAGCAGCGCGCCCTGCGCCATCAGGTCGTTGGCGACGAAGACACCGTCGATGTCCGGGTGCTCCTTCATGAGCCGGTGCATGCCGGCCTCCCCGCTCGCGGGCATGAAGTCGCCCTCCACGGCCGGCACGTACGGGTGGCCGTGCCCGGCCATGGCCTCCTGGAAGCCCGACAGCCGGTCCTGCGCCGCGGGGACGTCGAAGGGGCCGCTGATCGTGGCGACGCGCCGGCAGCCGCGCGCCACCAGGTGGTCGGCAGCCAGCGCCGCGCCGGCCCGGTGGGCGAGGTCGACGTAGCTGATCGGGATCGGCCGGGCGGGCCGCGCCCACAGCACGGCGGGCACCCCGGCGTCCACCAGCAGCTTCGGCAGCGGGTCCTCGCCGTGCGTCGAGACGACCAGGGCGCCGTCGGCGCTGCCCTGCCGGAGGAAGGACACGACGTCCTCGCGGGTCTGCGCCGAGTCCGCCAGCATCAGCACCGGGTGGATGCCGCGCGGCCGCAGAAATCCCACCACCCCGCTGGCCACCCGGCCGAAGAACGGGTCGGCGAAGACGCGGGACTCGAACGGCTCGCCGCCCTTCGCGTCGCCCGCACCGGAGACGACCAGGGCCACCGCCCCCGTGCGGCGGGTGACGAGGGACCGGGCGGCCCGGTTCGGCACGTACCCGGTCGTCGCGATGGCCCGGTGCACGGCCTCCTGGATTTCGGGCGCCACATTGCGGATACCGTTGATCACGCGTGAGACGGTCGCCCGGGACACTCCCGCCACGCGGGCCACGTCCTCGAGTGTGGGAGTTCCCGAGAGCGGCGGAAGGTCGCTGGTCATGCAGCCATTTATAGCACGGAGGGGGAGAGCGCTCTCCGGTGTCGCCCGGCCGTCCCGCACCCGACCGGCACGTGAGGAGGAGCGACGGGAATGCCCGGAACGCTGGCACTTCGGCCCGTCACGGAAGCCGATCTGGACGTCTTCGACGCGGCCTTCCAGAGCGAGAGCGGAGCGACGCCCCACCAGTGGTTCGGCTTCACCCCGACCGCGGGACTGCGGGAGGCCCTGCGTGCCCGCGGACTGCTGGCGGGAGCCGACAACATGCTCGCCGTGACGGTGGACGGCGAGCTCGCCGGGCGGGTCGAGTGGCTGGAGCGGCGCTGGGGCCGCCGGGACACGTCGCTGTGCTGGGAGATCGCCATCGGCCTGCTGCCGGACTGGCGCGGCAGGGGCGTCGGGACCCGCGCCCAGCGGGAGCTCGTCCGCTATCTCTTCACGCACACCCGGGTGGAACGCGTCCAGGCGACCACGGATCCGGAGAACAGGGCCGAGATCAGGTGCCTGGAGAAGATCGGATTCAGCCTGGAGGGCGTCGTACGGCGTGCCCAGTGGCGCGGCGGGCGCTGGCACGACCAGCTTCTCTACTCCATCCTCCGGGACGAGTTCCCGCTAACGGGCCGTCCCCACTGATCCCTCCTTGACCAGGGTGGCGAAACGGAAGGCCACCTCACCCCAGGAGGCCCGCGAGGCCGGGTCGTCGGCCACGGCGGCGGCGTACAGCTCGTCGAGGTCGAGACCGCGCCGGCGGGTGTACTCGACGTCCCACTGCCGGATGCGCTCGGGCCGCACCTCGGGGTGGAACTGCACGCCCCAGGCGCGCTCGCCCAGCCGGAAGGCCTGGTAGGGGCAGCGTTCGGTCTCGGCCAGCCAGACCGCGCCCGGCGGCAGGGCGGTGATGGCGTCGATGTGGTTCTCGATCGCCGGGACGACGGCGGGCAGCCCGCCGAAGACCGGGTCGTCCGCCGCCTCGGCGCGGATGGTGATGGGCGTGCTGCCGTGCTCGGGCGCCCCCGCGTCGCCCAGGACCTTCCCGCCGCCGGCCGAGGCCAGCATCTGCCCGCCGAGGCAGATGCCGAAGAACGGCACCGACCCGGCGAGGGCCTGCTCGACGAGGGCGCGGGTGGCCGGCAGCCAGGGTGCCCTGTCGTCGTCGTCCGGAAGGTAACCGCCGCCGAGCACGAGCAGGCCGTCGTGCTCCAGCCGCGGCGGGAGCACGGACCCGTCGAAGGCGGTGACCACGTCGACGGCGACGCCGGCGGCGTCCAGCCACTCCCCGAACCGCCCGGGACCTCCGTTCGATCCGTTCTGTACGGCGAGCACACGCGGCGTTTCCGGCATGAGGCCCGACTCTACCGCCCCCCTCCGCGCGCGATTCCGCTTCTCCCACGGCGCGGCCACGGCGTTCCCGTATTCAGGTGATCTTGCCGCCGCGGCGGAGGCACAATGGGGCATGCCCACGACTCGTCTCACCGGCGCGATCCGCCTTCCCGACGGCGCCTGGGTCCGCGGACGCGGCCTGCGGCGTCCCGCCCCCGAGGGCGAGCCGCCCGAGTTCGGCCTCTACCTCGGCGCCCCCCGGCTCATGCGCAAGTACGACCAGGGCCTCCTGTGGACGCACGAGTGGATCGACTGGCCCGACTTCCTGCTGCCCCGCGACCGTGAGCAGGCGATCGGCCGGATCCGCGAGCTGCACGAGCACGCCCGGGCGGGCCGCCGGGTGGAGGTCGCCTGCGGCGGGGGAGTGGGGCGCACCGGCACCGTCATCGCGTGCCTGGCCATCTTGTCGGGCCTGCCCGCCGAGCGGGCCGTCGCCTGGGCGCGGGCCGAGTATCACCCGCGGGCCGTCGAGACGCCCTGGCAGCGCCGCTGGGTGCTGCGCTTCCCCGCCTCCTGACGGACCCGGCGCCGCCCGCGGGGCGGACAGCGCCCGGCACGCCGCGAGGGTCACCACGGCGCCGAGCACGAAGAGCACGGGACCCCGCCCGGCGCGGGCGTGTTGTGGACTCGCTGTGAGGCCGGTTTCGGCTGTCCAAAACCCATATGGTTGGGTTCCCTTGTGTTTGTCGACGTACTCGGGTTGGCCGGGATCGGCCTGATCGCCGGGATCGTCAGCACGGTCGTGAGCCTGGCGTCGATCGTGTCGTACCCCGCGCTGCTGGCCTTCGGCCTGCCGCCGCTCACCGCGAACGTCACCAACACGGTCGCGCTGCTGTTCACCGGAGTGGGGGCGGCGGCCGGCTCGCGGCCGGAACTGGCGGGGCAGGGGCGTCTCCTCGCCCGGCTCGGCCTCGCCACCGCGCTGGGCGGGGCGACGGGCGCGGCGCTGCTGCTGGTCACGCCGTCGCGGACGTTCGAGGCGGTCGCCCCATGCTTGATCGCGGGCGCCTCGCTGCTGCTGTTGCTGCGCCCGCCCCGCCCCGGACGGGTGCACCTCGGCGGGGAGAAGGGCCTGGCCCTGCGGGTGGGCGCCTTCTGCGTCGCCGTCTACACCGGCTACTTCGGCGCGGCCGGCGGCATCATGATGTTCGCCGTGCTCGCCGCGGCGCTCGACCGCCCCGCGGCCGGGGTCAACGCGGTCAAGAACGTCGTGGGAGCGTTCGCCAACGCCGTCGCGGCCGTCTGGTTCGCCCTGTTCGGGCCGGTCGACTGGGCGGCGGTCGGCCCTCTGGCGGCGGGGTTCCTCGTGGGCGGCTGGCTCGGCCCGGCGGTCGCCCGCCGCCTGCCCGGCGACACGCTGCGCCTCGCCGCGGCCCTCTGCGGACTCGCGGTCGCGGTCAAGCTGGGCGTCGACGCGTACGGCGGCTGAGCGGGCGGCGGTCTCCCGCCGGGCGGGCCGGCGCCTCAGCCGGATGTCCGCACCGCCGGGCCGCTACGCCGCCGGGCGGCTGCCCGGGCTCACCGAGAGGTCGTGCCGGGGGACGCGTCCACCGCGGCGACGGCCTCGGCGTGCCGGGCGCGCAGGCGATCCCGGATCTCCTCCGGCGTGTACGCGCGCCTGCGGCGCTCGGCCCGGGCGATCACCACACCGGTCGCCGCGACACCCGTGAAGGCCGCCAGACCGAGTATCTTCCACCACCGCATGTGCCTAGGCTACTGCCGTGGCTCATACGCGGATAAGCCTCGACAAGGCACTCGAACTGGCCCGTACCGGTGACGTCTGGGTGTTCCGGGGGCGCAGCGTCCCGGACCGCGCCATCCAGGTCACCACCAACAGCCCGGTCAACCACGTGGGCATGGCCGTGGTCGTCGAGGACCTGCCGCCGCTCATGTGGCACGCCGAACTCGGCCGGTCGCTGCCCGACATGTGGTCGGGCACCCACCAGCGCGGCGTCCAGCTGCACGACATGCGCGACGCGGTCTGCGTCTGGGCCGCGAGGTACGGCCAGCGCGCCTGGCTGCGCCAGCTGGAGCCGGGCGTGAGCAGGGAGATGGAGGACGCCGTCCTGCGGACGATCGCACGGCTGGACGGCACGCCGTTCCCGTCCACGGCCCGCCTGGCGGGACGCTGGCTCCGCGGACGGCTGCCCGCACTCCGGCCCGCGGCGTGGCGCGGGCTCCGCGACGCGGAGCGGCGGACCCGCGACAGGGCACTGGAGACCGCCTACTGCGCGGAGGTCGTCGCCGTGACCTACGAGGCGATGGGCCTGCTGCCCGAGGGCCGCCGCCCGAACTGGTACGACCCCGGCAGGTTCTGGAGCGGCGACAACCTCGTCCTCGGCGGGGGGCATCGGCTGGGCGGCGAGATCGCGGTCGACGTCCCCGGCGGGGAGGCGCCCTGACCGCCCGTCGCGGTGTCCCCGGCGGTGCGGGCGCGCTGACGGAGTGCGTCTCGATAACGCCCCGGCGAAGTTTTCCCCGGGGCGGTCAACCTCCGGCGCCGCAGGCGCGTCAGGTGTAGGCACCGTTCGTCCAGACCCGGAGGGCAGAGCCCCATGCCTACTCCTGAGATGAGACGCGAGGATCTCGCCGGCACCACCGACCGGGAGCGGCGGGCGCGTCTCGCGCTCGACGCGATACGCCGCCAGGGTCCGGAGGCGGTGCAGGAGGAGACGCTGCGCCTGAAGTCCGAGCTGTTCCGGCAGTACGGATGGGAGGGATACCAGCGGGTCATCGCCAAGATGGAGAGCGACCTGGCGCGGCTGCACGAGTCGCGCTGACCGTTCAGGCGGACGACGGGCAGGTCAGATGGCGTCCGAGCCACTCGGTGACCCGCCGCGTGAACCTGACTTGGTTGGCCCGCCGCCGGATCTCGTGCCCCTCGTCCTCGAACAGCAGCAGCTCGCAGGGCACGCCGCGGGCGCGGGCCGCGCCGACGACCTGTTCGGCCTCGTACACCGGGACGTTGGTGTCCCGCGCGCCGTGCACCACCAGCAGGGGAGCGGCCAGGCGGTCGAAGGCGTGCAGGGGCGACAGCGCGTGCAGCAGGTCGCGGTCGGCCTCCGGATGGCCGTACTCGCTCACGGCGGCCGCGGCGATCCACGGCTCGGTGCGCTCGTAGAAGGTGGCGAAGTCGGCCATCCCGCACACGTCCACCCCGGCACGGAAGAGCCCGGGATAGGTGACGAGCGCGGCCAGCGTGAGATAGCCGCCGTACGACCAGCCCGTGCAGGCCAGCCGGACGGGGTCGGCGAGGCCGGTCCGCACGAGGAAGGCGGCGCAGTCGGCGACGTCGTCGATGGCGTGGAACCGCAGCGCGTGGTCGTCGGCCTCCCGGAAGGCCCGGCCGAACCCGGCCGAGCCGCGCACGTTCGGCGCGAAGACGCCGATCCCGGCGGCCACCAGGCACTGGTACAGCGGGGTGAACGCGGGCCGCTCCTGGTCCTCCGGCCCGCCGTGCAGGAACAGCGCGTACGGCGCGGGGCCCCGTGCGCCGGGCGGGCGGTAGAGCCACCCGCCGATCTCCAGCCCGTCGCGGGCCGGCAGCCGCACGAGTTCGGCGTCCACGGCCCCGGCGACGCGTCCCGCCCCGGCGAGCGTCCGGTACCGGCCCGTGTCCAGGTCGCACGACACCACCTGTGAGGGCTGGGCCGGCCCTTCCACCGCCAGCAGGGCGATCCGGTCGTCCAGCGACACCCTGATCGAGGTCACCAGCTCGCCCGGGGGAGGGGGCAGCGGGCGCCGCACCGGGTGCCCGGCATCGTGACCGGCGGTCCCGCCGGTGACTCCGCCGGTGACTCCGCCGGTGACAAGGGCGGTGTCGGCGACGCCGCCGGCGTGCCCCCAGCCGTGACCGCCGTCGCCCGGCTCCAGCACCTCCAGCTCCGAGCGGCCCGCGACGTTCCACACCAGCACCAGACGGCGGCCGTCCGCGCCGAGCGCGAAGCGGTCCAGCTCGGCGTCCGGGCGCTCGGCCAGCACCACCGGGCCGCCGCCCCGGCTCACCGCCACCAGCGCGGCGCGGTCCCGGCCCGCGTCGGACAGCAGGTAGGCGGTCTCGCCGTCGGGGGACAGGACGCCGTGGTCGGTCGAGCCGGGCAGGCCCGCCAGCAGCGGCTGCTCCGTGCCGCCCAGGGTCAGGTCTTTGAGGTACATGCGCCGCATCCCCCTCGGGCCGCGCCGCAGCAGCACCCGCGCGTGGTCGCGGCTCACCGACTCCGGATGCACGAGCGGCCCGGCCGCGACGGTCTCCCGGCTCCCGGTGCCCGCGTCGACCAGCAGGGCCTCGGCCGGCCCGTGCGCCGAGACCTCGGCCGTCAGCAGCAGGTCGCCCCGGCCGGTCCACCCGACGAACCAGGCGGACCCGCCCTCGGGCGCGGCGAGCGGCCGCAGGTCGCCGCCGTCCGGGCGGACCGTCCAGACCTGGGTGTGCTCGCCGCCGCCGGGCACCACGAGCACGGCGAGCCGCTCGCCGGTCGGCGACCAGCTCACCTCGGCCACCGGCTCGGGTCCGGTGTCGACGGCCCGCGCCCCCGCGCCGGGCCGCGCCGGCTGGACCCAGACCCGCGGCGTGCCGTCCCGGTCGCTGACGTACGCGACGGCGCCGCGGTCCGGAGCCATGGCCGGCGTCCGGCAGCCCCAGGCCCCAAGGAACGCGGCCCCCGGGAACGCGCTCTCCGGGAACGCGGCGTCGGGCGGTTCGGTGCCGAGGAGGTGCTCCGCCATCAGATCCCTTGCGACTGCAGCCACATCTCCAGCAGCCCGAGCTGCCACAGCGTGTTGACCCCCGTCGTGGCGCGGTCGGCCCCCGGGTCGTCCAGCAGTCTCGCGACGTACGCCGGGTCGAACAGGCCGCGGGAGCGGGCGGCGGGCGCGGTGAGCGCGTCGCGCACCAGGTCGAGGAACGGCCCGTCGATGTGCCGGATCGCGGGCACCGGGAAGTAGCCCTTCGGCCGGTCGACGACCTCGCGCGGCAGCAGTGCCCGCGAGGCCTCCTTCAGGATGCCCTTGCCGCCCCCGGCGAGCTTCAGCTCGGGCGGGCACGCCGCCGCCAGTTCGACCAGCTCGTGGTCGAGGAACGGCGTGCGGGCCTCCAGACCGTGGGCCATCGTCATGTTGTCCACCCGCTTGACCGGGTCGTCGGCGAGCATCAGCCGGGTCTCCAGGCGCAGGACGGCGTCGAGCGCGGTCTCGGCGCCCGGCCGGTCGAGGTGGTCGCGGACGACGCGGGCGCTCTCGTCCTCCCCGGCCAGGTGGGCGGGCGCGACGATGCCGGCCAGGTCCTCGTGCGGCCGGTCGAAGAACGCCCCGGCGTACGCCGCGAAGGCGTCCTCGCGTGGCACGGCGGCCACGGGAGGGAACCAGCGGTACCCGGCGAACACCTCGTCGGCGCCCTGCCCGGACTGCACCACCTTGACGTGCCTGGCCACCTCCCCGGACAGCAGGTGGAAGGCGACGCAGTCGTGGCTGGCCATCGGCTCGCTCATCGCCCGCACCGCCTCCGGCAGCCCGGACAGCAGCCGGGAGTCCTCGATGAGGATGCGGTGGTGGTCGGTGCCGAAGCGCTCGGCGACCAGGTCGGAGTAGCGGAACTCGTCGCCCGCGTCGCCGCCGGCCGCGTGGAACCCGATGCTGAACGTCGACAGGTCCCGCTGGCCCTCCTCGGCCAGCAGCGCCACGATGACGCTGGAGTCCAGGCCGCCCGACAGCAGCACGCCCACGGGCACGTCCGCGACCATCCGCCTGCGGACGGCGGCGCGCAGCCGCTCGAGCACCGCCTCGCGCCAGTCGTGCGCGTCCATCCCCGCGTACCGCGGCAGCCGGGTGAAGGGCGGGTCCCAGTAGACCGTGTCGCGGGAGGTCCCGTCGGCCTCGACCGTGCGCACGGTCGCCGGCGGCAGCTTGCGCACGCCGGTGAGGATCGTGCGCTCGCCCGGCACCAGCGAGTGGAAGGTCATGTAGTGGTGCAGCGCGACCGGGTCGATGTCGGTGCTCACCTCGCCGGCGGCGAGCAGCGCGGGCAGGGTGGAGGCGAAGCGCAGCCGCCGTCCGTCCCCGGACACGTACAACGGCTTGATCCCGAGGCGGTCGCGGGCGAGCGTCAGCCGGCCCGTCGCCGGTTCGAAGACGGCGAAGGCGAACATCCCCGCGAAGCGGCGCACGCAGTCGGGTCCCCAGTGGTGGAACGCCTTGACCAGGACCTCGGTGTCGGAGCCGGAGAAGAAGTGGTATCCCTCGGCCCGCAGTTCCTCACGCAGCTCGCGGTAGTTGTAGAGGCAGCCGTTGAAGACCGCGGCCAGGCCGAGGGAGGGGTCGGCCATGGGCTGGGCCGCCTTGTCCGACAGGTCGATGATTTTCAGGCGCCGGTGGCCGAGGGCTACCGGGCCCGACGACCACAGTCCCGACCCGTCCGGGCCGCGATCGTGCATCGCGTCGGTCATCCTGCCCACCGCGCCGATGTCGGCGCGCCGCCCGTCGAACCGGATCTCGCCGCTCAGTCCGCACATGTCGTCCTACCTCCCGGCCGCCGCGAGCCGGCGGTCCCCGGCCCTCGTCTCGGCGAGCAGGAGGTCCACGACGTCGGTCAGGCGGCCGCCGCGCCGGAAGGCCCCACGCTGCCGCGCGGCCGAGCCGCCGTCCGCCAGCGCCCGCTCCGCGAGGGACGAGACCAGCGCCCAGTCGCCGGACTCCTCGAGCTGTGGCCGCAGCCCCTCCAGCATCCGGCCGATCACCTCACGGGCCGGCCGCGGCACGCCCTCGACCGGGTCGACCAGCTCGCCGTCCAGTCCCGAACGCGCGGCCCGCCAGGAGGCGGCCCGCACCATTTCCGTACGCACGGACTCCTCGGCCGCGCCGGGCGAACCGGTGGCGGCGTCCAGCTCCCGCGCGACCAGCGCGCGGAACAGCCCGGCGATCAGCACGATGTCGTCCACCCGGGGGCAGGCGTCGCACACCCGCAGCTCGACCGTGGGCACGTGCGCCGACGGCCGGACGTCGAAGTAGAGCATGCCGGGATCGCTGATCACCCCCGACCGCACCAGCTCGTCCACCATCGCGTCGTACTCCTCGGCCGACTCGAACCGCGCCGCCGGCCCGGCGGTGGGCCACCGCTGCCACACCATCGACCGGAAGCTCGCGTATCCGGTGTCGGCGCCCATCCAGTACGGCGAGCTGCAGCTCAGGGCCAGCAGCGGCGGCAGCCAGGGAGCCAGCCGGTGCGTCACGGCCACCGCGAGATCCCGGTCGCGCACCTCCGCGTGCACCTGCGTGCCGCAGATGAGCTGCTCGCGGGCGAGCGCCTGGTAGTCGGCCAGCATCTGCTCGTAGCGCGGATCGGGGGAGATCTTCATCGTCTCGGGGTCGACCAGCGGGAGCGTCCCCGCGGCGACGATGCCCAGGCCGAGGCCGTCCGCCGCCGCGACCACGTCGGCCCGCAGTCCGGTCAGCTCCCGCGACAGGTCCTCCAGACGGGTGACCGGGCGCGTCGTGGCCTCCACGACCGAGCGCTGCAGCTCCTGGGTGAACCGGTCGGGGGGCAACTGCTGGAGAAGCAGGCCGGCGCGCGGGACGGGCTCCCGTGTTCCCAGGTCCACGACGTGGAACTCCTCTTCGACGCCGATCGCCATGTCCCGCGCGGAATCCGTCATATGGTCGCTCCCCAGGCTGATGAGTGCTTTCGCGTCCTCTGCCCCGAAAGTCGCCTTACGCACGTCTCTGGTTTGGCATGGTGATGAAAGTTACAGGTCCTCACCGGAGGGTCGCCCAGCTCACCGGCGCGGCGGCGGGGCCGCCTCGGCCGGGACCCTTGACGGGAAAGGGCCACGCCGCCACGATCGCCGCGTTCCGAGCCGACCGTGAGCGCAGGGAGCCCGATGAACGGCCGCACATCTTCCTTCCGACGCCGTGTCTGGGCGGCCGCCGTCGCCGCGGTGCTGCTGACCGCCTGGCCCGCCGCCACCCCGGCCGGGGCGGTCGACGACCCACCCGCGCCGGTGACCGGCAACGCGACCTACTTCGACGCCCTCGGCGCGCCGTACGGCGGCTGCGGCATCCCGCAGTCGGAGCTGGACTCGCAGGACTTCGTCGCGCTGAACGTGTACGACACCCCCGGGGACTACGCCTTCTACCCCCGGCCCCTGACCGGGGCGAACGCGTCCAAGGCCGGGCTGTGGAACAACGGCCTCAACTGCGGCCGGTACGTCAAGGTGACGATCTCCGACTACTGCACGGGCGTCAACGACGGCGGAGCCGGCCAGGCGTTCTGCCGCAACGGCTCCTGGGTCTCCGACGCCTACAGCGGCGCCACGCTGACCATGATCGTCGCCGACAGTTGCGGCGACCCCAACGGCTGGTGCCGCGACGACCGCTACCACCTCGACCTGTCCAAGCCCTCGCTCAACAAGTTCGTCAAGAACGGGACGCCCGTCGGGGACATGTACCCCAACCACTGGAACAACCGCCATGTGACCTGGTCGTTCGTCCCGGCGCCCGGCTACAGCGGCGACATCCGCATCGGGTTCATGAAGGGCGCGCAGGCGTGGTGGCCCGCCATCGCGGTCTCCCACCTGCCCAACGGCATCCACGGGGTGGAGTACTACGCCGACGGCGCCTGGAAGCAGGCCCAGATGAACTCCGACATGGGCCAGTCGTACATCATCGGCGGGGTGACGCAGGGCGCGACCCGGTTCCAGATCCGGGTGCGCGACGCGTCCGACGCACTGGTCAACGGCGGCCGGGTCTACAGCTTCGCCCTGCCCGCGTCCTGCGGATCGCAGTGCGGCGCCGACTACACGGAGGTGAGCTACACCACGACGACGCCCAGCGGGTCGCCCTCGCCCTCGCCGTCGGCATCCCCGTCCGTGTCGCCCTCGCCGTCGCCCTCGCCGTCGGTCTCCCCGTCCGTGTCGCCCTCCGCTTCGCCGTCGGCATCCCCGTCGGCATCCCCGTCCGTGTCGCCGTCCGTGTCGCCGTCGGTGTCGCCGTCCGCCTCGCCCAGCGCGTCTCCCTCTCCGAAGCCCGGGAACTGCCAGGTGACCTACCAGGTGGCCAGCTCGTGGCAGGGCGGGTTCACGGCGAACGTCACCGTCAAGAACACCGGCACCGCGGCCTGGACGGACTGGGGGGTCGCCTGGGACATGCCGTCCGGGGTGAGCCTCGTCAACGCCTGGAGCGCGACCGTCACGACCGGCGGCGCCCGCTGGACGGCGAAGGCGCCCTCGTGGGCGAGGGACCTCGCGCCCGGCGCGTCGGCGAGCTTCGGCTTCCAGGCGTCCGGCCCCTCCACGCCCGGGGCGAGCGGCATCGCCTGCTCCTGACCTCCGGCCGGCTCGCCGCCCCCGGACGGCGGTGGGCGGGCCGGCCTCGCTCCGGATTCCACCCCCTGCCCGGGCACCGTACCCGCGGGAGGAGAAAGGTCCCGCGGCGCGGGGACCAGCGGCCCTGCCCCTGACGGGGCGCAGGGGGTCGGATGGGGGCAGGAGCAGAAGGAGGAGCCATGACCCAACCCGTCATCGTGGGCACCGACGGATCGCGCGCCGCGACCGCCGCGGTGGAGTGGGCCGCGGGCGACGCGGCGCGCAAGGGCCTGCCGCTGCGGATCGTCCACGCGGTGGACCGCCTGCCGTACGAGATCGCGCGCTATCCCATCCCGGTGGAGGACCAGCTCGACCGGGCGGGCCGGCGGATCCTGGAGGATGCCGAGCAGGTCGTGCGGGAGACCCACCCGGTCGTCCGCGTCACCACCGCCCTGATCGAGGGAGACCCGTCCCGGGTGCTGCGCCAGGAGGCCGGGAACGCGGCGCAGATCGTGGTCGGCAGCAGGGGACACGGCGGGTTCGCCGGCATGCTGCTCGGCTCGGTCAGCATGCACGTCGCCGGCCAGGTCGACGTCCCCGTCGTCGTGGTGCGTCCCGGGGTGTCGGCGCCCCACGGGCTGGTCGTCGTCGGCGTCGACGGCTCCGACGAGGCCGGCACCGCGCTGACCTACGCCTTCGAGGAGGCGCGACGGCGCGACTGCCGGCTGCTCGCCCTGTACGCCTGGCAGCTCCCGGTGCACGCCTTCGCACCCGAGATCACCTACGACATCGACGAAGTGCGCAAGGCCCAGGAGGACTACGTGGCGGACACGCTGCGGGCCCACCGGGACCGCTACCCCGACGTCCGCGCCGAGATGCGGGCCGTGTGCGCGCACCCGGTCGCCGCGCTGGTGGAGGCGGGGGAGAAGGCCGACCTGCTCGTCGTGGGGTCGCGGGGCCGCGGAGCCGTCGGCGCGGCGGTGCTCGGCTCGGTGAGCCGGGCGGTCCTGCACCACGCGCACTGCGCCGTCGCGGTGGTGCGGCCTCCCCGGGACTGATGCCGGTACGCGCGAGGTCTCATCCGCGAGTTGAGAGTCGGTGACGGTCTACCAGCGGATTCGCCGGGAAAGTCTCATAAAGGAGTTGAATGGGACACTTGAAGGAGGACATCCGGCGAGAAAGGACTCCTGTGACCGAGAACGACGTCATCGAATTCGCGACCGGCCTCCCGGGCGTCGTCGCCTTCACCGCCGGCGAGGACAACGGCGCCCCACCGGCCGCGTGGGGAGACACCTTCTTCTACTACGACCCCGACGACGTGCCGGCCGACCGGAAGATGCCCTTCGCCACGATCGTCGTCAAGGATTACGAGGGGTTCGACACCGCCTCCGACCTGAACCGGCCGGGCGTCTTCCGGGTCAACATCGGCGTCGGCCGCGCCGTGTTCGAGGAGCTGCTCGGTTATCCGCCGGCCGCGCACCCCGCCCACCACGAGGCGGTGGACTACCGCGTACCGGACCTGATCCTGCCCCACCCGGTCTACGCCGCCCAGTCCTGGATCTGCGTGGTCAACCCCGGCGACGCCACCGCCGGGCGGGTGCGCACCCTCCTGACCGGCGCGCACGCCCGCGCGGCCGCCCGCCACGGGACCGGTGACCAGGCCACCCGCGCGTGACCGGACGGGTGTTAGCGTGACTCCGGAGTCGCGATCTTCGAGGAGGTCTCGTGTCGGTTCTCGTCGCGTTCAGCGTCACGCCGATCGGCGCCGGTGAGGATGTCGGGGAAGCGGTGGCGGAGGCCGTGCGCGTGGTCCGCGCGTCCGGCCTGCCCAACCGCACCGACGCCATGTTCACCACGGTCGAGGGCGAGACGTGGGACGAGGTGCTCGGCGTCGTCAAGGACGCCGTCGCCGCCGTCGAGGCCCGCTGCTCCCGCGTCAGCCTGGTGCTCAAGGCCGACGCCCGAGCAGGTCAGGGCAGGCTCGACGCCAAGGTCGCCACGGTGGAGCGCCACCTCGCCGAACGCCCGTCCTGATCACGGCCGGAGAGGCGCCGCACCGCCGCGTACGGCGGGTCGCCGTCAGGGGGAGCCCGCCATGGCGGTCTTCAGCGCCGTACGCGACAGGCGGTCGGCGGCGCGCGTCGTCTCGGGGAGCCGGTGACGCGGGGTCAGGGCGAGCACATGCCGGCAGGCGGTCTCCAGGTCGACCCGATGGCCGACGGAGACGAAGACCGGCTTGACGCCGTCCCGGGTGCGCAGGACCCGGCCGGTCACCTCGCCGTCCAGGAGCAGGTCGCTCCACGCGCCGCGCTCCCGGCCGGGCTGCTCGAACGAGCCGACGAAGGCCGTCTTGCCGACGCCGATCGTGGGCAGCCCGGTGAGCACGCCGAGGTGGCAGGCGAGGCCGAACCGCCGGGGATGCGCCAGGCCGTACCCGTCGCAGACGATCAGGTCGGGCGTGACGGTGAGCCGCTCCAGCGCCTCGACGAGGCTGGGCAGCTCGCGGAAGGCGAGCAGGCCGGGCACGTAGTCGAAGGCGGGCCGTCCCGGCACCGTCACCCGCTCGACCACGTCCAGGCTCGCCGCGTCGAGCACGACGACCGCGGCGGCCAGCAGGTCGTCGGAGTAGGCCACGTCCACCCCCGCGACCAGGGCGGGGTCGCGGGGACCGGGGCCGGTCAGGTCGAGCCGGGACCGCAGGGCGTCCTGGATCGCCTCCGCCTCCTCGACGGTGGCCGGGGCCGTGACGGAACAGACCTCCATGCGGCGACCATAACGCTCCCGGCGGCTCGGTCGCGTCACCTCAGACCGGCACGCTCGCGCCCTCCGGCACGGGATGAGCGGTGGTGCTCGACCACGCGGTCGCTCCGGCCGGGGAACACCATGATCAGAAGGTGCTGAGGTGTCCCCGCCTCCCCGTCCGGCTTCCGATAGTGGACGCGGATCCGGTAATGGCCCTTGCCGCGGAACGCCAGATTCGGCAGGGCATCTCCTCCCATCGGGTCCTTGAACTCGATGTGGCCGGTGGGGCTCCGGTAGCCGATCTCCACCACCCGGTGCCAGCCCTTCACTTCGACCGGGGGCCGCGTGCGGTAAATCTCGGTGGTCACGCAGATGTCGTAGTCGGAGTGGCTGAGGATCATCACGTGCCCGGGAACGGCGGCGACCAGGCCGTCGTCCTGTGCCGTGTCCAGCAGACCGTCGTCGAACGGGTCCGACGGCACGCTCTCGTCGTACTCGAAGGATTCCAGGACGCCGTAGTCGGTCCACGTCCGCTCGCGGGCGACGCGTACGGGTCTGATCAGCGGCCGGTGCCGGGAACGGTCGCACGCCTTCTGGTTGGCGGCCTCCTGCGCCCGATACTCTGCCTCCTCGGCGTCGATCGCCGCCTGGATCCTCGCGGCTGCCGGGGGACAGATGGGCGCGATCAGTCCTTCGTCCGCGTGGGGGCCGGGGTAGATCGCGCACATCGCCCGCCCGTACGCCAGCAGGTCCCGGTCGGAGACGGCCGCGAACCGACCACTGCGGCGCACCCCGCAGATGAACGCCCGTTCGCCCGTCGGCACCCTCGCCGCGTCGCCGTACCGGGGCGCGCACTGGTCGGCCGTGGTGATGCGGCCGTACGCGAGGTCGGCGGCCGGCAGCGTGGCCAGCAATGCGAGCACCGCGAGCGGCGGCCCGGCCCGCCGGACGGCGCCGGCGATCGCCGAGGGCGGCCAATCGGTGGCCTGGTCCGGGCTCGTCCCGTCGGCCTGGCGGGAGTCATCGGCCGTATCGGCATCGTGGGCGGCCGCGGACCGCCTGGCCCACAGGAGCGGGGCGGCGGCGGCGAGCGCGGCGACGGCGGCGAGCGCCGGCGGCGCGACGCCGCCCAGCTCGGCCAGCCGCTCCGCGGGCCCCTCCAGGAGATCGCCCGCCTCCTCGGCGACGGTGGTGAGCAGGAGCAGCAGGCCGCCCGTCCGGCCGAGCAGCCGGTCGGGCGTGACGGCCTGCCGGTGGCTGAGCAGGGCGACGGCGGCGATCACCGTGCCGGTCGCCGGGACGCCGCTTCCGAGGACGTACCAGATCCGTTCCGCCCCGGGCCCGGAAAGGGCGAGCAGCAAAGTGAACGGCGCGCTCACGAGCAGGGCCCACCAGGCCAGCCGGAACGCGCCGAGCCTGCGGTGCAGCAGCACCGCCAGCAGCGCCCCGAGGACGACAGGGCCGTAGGCCGACGTGATCGCCAGCCGCCAGGGGTACTCGATCGGTGTCGCGCTCAGACCGAAGAACGCCGTCGCCCGCGCCTCGTCGGCCGCCTCGTCGCCGAGTTCGTAAAGCACGGACGACAGCAGCAGATAGAGGGCGATGGCCCGGAGGGCCGGATGCCGGGCCGTGAAGCGGATCCCCTCCGCCGTCTCCCGCCACAGCCCCGTCCTCGGCGGCGGCCTCTCGGCGGCGGAGACGCCGCGGAACAGCGCCGCCACCACGGCCAGCGCCAGGCCGGCGGCGAACAGGAACGCGGACCCCTGCCAGACGGTCAGCGTCAGCGTCATCGGCACGACGGCGATGCACGGCAGCAGGATCAGCAGAGCGTTCGCCGGGAGCAGGCGCGCACGCGGTACGACGGACGGCAGGTACGCGTCCTGGCCGAGCGCCGTCACCGTCGGCAGGACGCCGCCCGCCGAGATCATCGCGAGGACGAGCGGCCAGGTGGGCGCCCCGAGAGCCCCGGTCGCCGCGACGGACGTGAGGGCCGCTCCCACCAGCGCGGACACCACCAGGACCGACCGGCGCCGCACGCGGTCGATCAGCACGCCCAGCGGCAGCGCCAGCACGAGGATCGCGACCGGCTCCACGACCCCGTCAATCATCTTGAGAAGGTTCGACGAGATCCTCTGATCAGCGGTCCACAGGGCCGGTTCGATGAGCGGGTAGGCGACGC
The DNA here is from genome assembly GCF_039649665.1 of Microbispora sp. ZYX-F-249. Classification (NCBI taxonomy): domain Bacteria; kingdom Bacillati; phylum Actinomycetota; class Actinomycetes; order Streptosporangiales; family Streptosporangiaceae; genus Microbispora; species Microbispora maris. Next base: position 29,113 of record NZ_JBDJAW010000034.1, read on the forward strand.
AGACGATGACGGCGGCGAGCGCGAAGAGTGCGAGCCGCAGACGAGCCGGGCTGGGGGAGGCCATCTGGTGATCTTCGCCGGATCCGGGCGGCCGCCGCAAACCGCCTCCGGCCAGGCTCGCGGGGCCCCCGCCGCCGGGGCCTCGGCCCGTGGGCGGCGGTGGGGATCCCGGCGGCCTCAGTAGCCCCGTGCGGGGTCGATCAGGCCCAGCAGCGGCTCCCCGCGCAGGTAGCGGGCGACGTTCTCGCGTACCCGCTCGGCGAGGCTCTCGGTGAGGCGGGTCTGCGGGTTGGCGCTGTGCGAGGTGATCAGCACGTTCGGCTCGGCCCACAGACCGTGCCCGTCCGGCAGCGGCTCGGGGTCGGTGACGTCGAGGGCCGCGCCGCCGATCTCGCCGGCGCGCAGCGCGGCGAGCAGGGCGTCGGTGTCGACGAGCTCACCCCGCGCCACGTTGACCAGCCACCCGTTCGGGCCCAGGGCGCGCAGCTCGTCCCGTCCGACAATGCGGTACGTCTGCGGGGTGGCGGGCGCGGCCAGGACGACGTGGTCGGCCCGCGGCCAGACGGCGGCCAGGTTCTCGAACGGCACGGTCTCGGCCGCGCCCTCGACCGGCCTGCCCGAGCGGTTGACCGCGAGGACGCCCGCGCCGAGCGCGCGCAGCCCGGGGAGGACGGCCCTGCCGATCCCGCCCGCGCCGACGACGGCCACCGTGCTCCCGCGCAGCGTCCCCGGCTGGTCGCGCCGCCACGTACGGCTCCGGGCGGCGGCGGGCAGCCGGTGCACCCCGGCCAGCAGCAGGGCGAGGGCGTGCTCGGCGACCTGCGGGGCGTAGGCTCCCGCCGCCGAGCACCACACGCGCGTGGAGTCGACGAGCCCCTCCCGGGTCCAGCGTTCGACGCCCGCGGAGGGCAGCTGGACCCAGCGCACGCTCGGCGTCAGGTACTCCCGCACGCCCTCGGGCCGCGAGTCGGTCCAGACCAGCGCCTCCGCCCGGCGCGGATCCGCGACGACCTCGCCGCCCGCGGCGCGGACCGACTCGACGATCAGCGGCGGGTCCGCCGGGGCCACGCAGACGGTGAGCACGCGCCCGTCCTCTCCTGGTCGCGCCGGGCGCACGCGCGGCCGCGGCTTCGTCCCCACATTACGGTCCGCCCGCGTCGGCCGATCACCGGCCCGGCTCGCGTGATCGGGGCCGTGCCGTCAGTCGATCTTGTTCGGGTGCAGGACCACCTTGGTCCAGCCCTCTTCCCGCGCGTCGAAGTGCTCGTACGCCTCGGGCGCGTCGTCGAGGTCGAGCTCCTGGGAGACGATCCAGGACGGCCGGGCGCCGCCCTCGTGGATGAGGGAGCACAGCTGGCGGTTGTAGTTCTTGACGTTGCACTGGCCGGTGCTCATCGTCTGGCCCTTCGACCAGAAGGTGCCGTAGTCGATGGCCACCTCTCCCCGCTGGTAGAGCTTGTCGCCGCCGCCGGGGTCGCGGGGGACGAACAGGCCCACGACGGCGATGTTCCCGGTGAACTTCACCGATCTGACCAGATCGTTGAGCGTCATGTTGGGACGCTCCGCGCCCTTCGGATCGTGTGCCTGGAAGCCCACGCACTCGCAGCCGCGGTCGGCGCCCATGCCCTGGGTGAGCTCCAGGACCTGCTCGACCGGGGAGGACCGGGAGTCGTCGATCGCGATCGCGCCGATCTCCTCCGCCTTTCTCAGCCGGTCCGGATGGTGGTCGATGACCATCACGCCGCTCGCGTTCCTGAGCAGGGCCGAGTAGGCGGCCATGAGGCCGACCGGGCCCGCGCCGTAGACCACGACGGTGTCGCCCGGCTGGACACAGGCGAGCACGCTCGCGTGCCAGCCGGTGGGCCACACGTCGGCCAGCATGACGTAGTCGGTCTGCCTCTCCCGCGCGTCCTCCGGCAGGACGAGGCAGTTGAAGTCCCCGTACGGCACGCGCAGCAGCTCGGCCTGGCCGCCGTTGTACGGGCCCATGTCGGCGTAGCCGTACGCGGCGCCGGCCAGGCCCGATTTGGGGTTGGTGGTCAGGCAGAAGGCCGTCAGGCCCTGCTCGCAGTTGGCGCAGAAGCCGCACGAGATGTTGAACGGCAGGCACACCATGTCGCCGACCTTGACCCGGTCGACGGCGTCCCCGATCTCGACGACCTCGCCGAGGTTCTCGTGGCCGAGGACCCGGCCCGGCTCGAAGCTGGTCCTGCCCTCGTACATGTGCAGGTCGGAGCCGCAGATGTTGGACGTGGTCACGCGGACGAGGACGTCGGTGTGCCGCTCGATCCGGGCGTCCGGCACGGTGGTGACGCTGACCTTTCGGGGGCCTTCGTAGACCACGGCTTTCATGGCTACCTTCAAAGGCGATCGTTACGGAAGACGCGGGCGAACAGGCGCGGCACGCCGTTGTCCCGCGACGGCGGCCCGGGCCGGTGTGCGCTGTATCGGTGTGAGGGGCCGTACCCCGCCGGGCGGGGCGGAAACCGGTGCCCCCGCGAGGCCGTCCGGCGCCCGGCCGTGCCCGGTGACGAGGGGCCGCGATCGGTGGGTCAGCCGCCCGTCCTTCGGAGGGGGATGCGGGCGGCGAGCGCGAAGCCGCCCTCGGGGGTGGGCCCGGAGAAGAACCGGCCCTGGGCGAGGCAGACGCGCTCCCGGATCCCGGCCAGGCCGTATCCCCCGCCGAGGGAGGGCGCGGCCCTGACCTTCCTCCCGCCGGGCCCGCCGGGCCCGGCGTGCTCCGGCGTGTCGACCACGGAGACCGCCACCTGGTCGCCGCTGACCTCGCAGCTGACCCGCACGCGGGAGTCCGGCGCGTGTTTGCGCACGTTGCTCAGTCCCTCCTGCACCAGGCGGTAGCACGCGTGCGAGACCTGTCTCGGCAGTGATCCCGGGGGAGCGTCGAGGTGCAGGTCGATCCGGAGCCCGCCCGCACGTGCCTCGCCGACCAGCCGGGTGATCGCCTCGGTGCCCTCGGCGAGGTCTCCTTCCTGGCGGCGGAGCACGGTGAGCAACTGCCGCAGCTCGTCGAGCGCCTGCACTCCCTTGTCCTCGATGACCGCGGTCAGCTCGGCGACCTCGCCGGGATCGGTGGCGTCGCGGGCCATGCCGGCGTTGAGCACCATGGTGGTGACCGCGTGGGTGACGGTGTCGTGCATCTCCCTGGCGATCTTGCGGCGCTCCTCGGAGGCGGCGATCTCCTCGCGTTCGCGTACGCCGAGACGCAGCTCCCGGATGAGCCCGCGGTAGGCGTACACCCACGTGCCGACCACGGCGGGCAGATAGATGAGGGTCAGCGCGCGCACGGCGTTGAGGTAGACCGAGTGGTCGGTGTGGGGGTTGCGGAAGTCGACGGCGAAGTAGACCACCGTCAGGACCAGCGCGACGTACTGCCACCGGCGCACCCGGTGCTCGGCCGTCATCGAGTAGACGGCGAGGATCATCGGCACGACCTGCCCCGTGACGCAGGCGCACGCGGCCGAGGCGAGGACCGCGGGCCAGGGGGTGCGGCGCCGCACCAGCATGGCCGCCGCCGTGACGATCCCCGCGACGATCTCGAGCCCGTCCGGGGCGCCGCCCCAGAGGGAGAAGCTGTGACCGATGAGCGTGGTGGGAATGGTGAAGGCGAGGACGGCCCCCGCCAGCGCCGCGTCGACGAATCGATCATTTATGCCCCATTTGCTCCACATTCTGCTAGTTTGCGTCTTTTATCTGACGGTCGTCACACCGGGCATCGGGATTGGACTGGCAGGGCGAATACGCGGTCTTGACGCAATCAAATGAACAATCATTTAATTCCGTTATGGGGCGGATCGCGGGTGTCACCGCCGCCGAGACGCGGGACAGGCTGCTGCGCGCGGCCGCCGACGTCTTCGCCCGGCGCGGGTACGAGGGCACACGCGTGGCCGACATCGCCGCCGCGGCCGGCGTGAGCAACGGCGCGCTCTACGCGCACTTCGGCTCGAAGGCCGAGCTGCTGGTGGCCGCGCTGCGCACCCACGGGCCGCGGCTGCTGGCCGACCTGCTGGCCGCCGACCCGGACCGGCCCGTCGCGGACCTGCTGATCGCCGTGGGGCGCAGACTTCAGCGCCGCCGGGACGCCGGCGGGCACCTCATCGTCGAGGCCATGGTCGCGGCCCGTCGCGACGAGGAGGTCGCCCGGCCGATGCGCGGCTACGTCGGCGACCGGGCCGACCGGCTCGCCGGGCTCGTGCGCGCCGCCCAGGACGGCGGCGAACTGGACCCCGCGCTGTCGCCCGCCGCGATCGCCCATTTCTGTCTCCTGCTCGCACTGGGCAGCGCGCTCGTCCCGCCGGGCGAGCACGCGGTCGACGAGGAGGACTGGAGCGCGCTGCTCACCCGCCTGGTGGCCGCGCTCGCCCCCATCCGGCCGGACTCCACGAAGGGGAACACGCGGTGAAAGTGACCATCGATCCGCAGCGGTGCCAGGGACACGGCCGCTGCTACGACCTCGCCCCGGAGCTGTTCGGCGAGGACGACGAGGGCTACGGGCGGGTCCTCGGCGACGGCGTCGTGCCGCCTGGCGGGGAGCGGGCGGCACGCGTCGCCGCCGCCAACTGCCCCGAACGGGCGATCGTGCTCGCCGAGGAGGCCTGACATGACCGTCGACGACCGCTTCACCCGCGAATTCCGGCAGGAGCCGCCCGCCGGCACGCGCAACGAGGTCATCGCCGGTCCGGTGTCGGACTGGGCGACCGACTTCTCCCACCTGGAGCCCGAGTGGGCCGCCGATCCGTACCCGATCCAGGACGACCTGCGAACGCGCTGCCCGATCGCGCACACCGGCAGGTTCGGCGGTGGGTGGCTCCCGACACGGTACGAGGACGTCGCGGCGATCGCGTACGACACCGAGCGCTTCTCCTCGCGGTCGATCATCATGAGCAACTACCGGCCGCCCGCGGAGATCGCGCCCATGGGAGCCGTGCCGCCGATCTCCTCCGACCCGCCGTTCCACCACGACGCGCGCAAGCTGCTGCTCCCGGCGTTCACCAAGAAGGAGGTCGCGAGGCGGGAGGAGGCGACACGCGCGTTCTGCCACTCGCTGATCGACTCGTTCGAGGGCGCCGAGGTCGTCGACGCCGCCCGTGATTACGCGCAGCACATCCCCATGCGGGTCATCGCCGACATGCTGGGGTTCCCGCCCGAGGACGGCCCGCGGTTCCGCAGGTTCGTGGAGAGCGCCCTGGAGGGCGTCAACCTGCCGCCGGAGGAGCGGCTGGCGCGCATGGACGAGCTGTTCGACTACCTGTACGACCAGATCCGCGACCACGTCGCCGACCCGCGCGACGACCTCACGACCTACCTGATCGACGTGGAGCTGTACGGCCGCAAGCTCGAACCCGCGCACGTCGCCGGCACGATCGCCCTGCTGCTCATCGCCGGAATCGACACGACCTGGAGCGCGATCGGCGCCTCGCTGTGGCACCTGGCCAAGACCCCGGCCGACCGGGAGCGCCTGGTCGCCGAGCCCGGGCTGCTGCCGACCGCGATGGAGGAGTTCCTCCGGGCGTACGCGCCGGTCACGATGGCGCGGCTGGTCAAGGAGGACATGCACTGGCGCGGCGTCGACATGAAGGCCGACGACTGGGTCCTGCTGTCGTTCCCCGCGGCCAACCGCGACCCCGCGCAGTTCGACCGGGCCGACGAGGTGATCATCGATCGTGAGATCAACCGGCACGCGGCGTTCGGGCTCGGCATCCACCGTTGTGTGGGCTCGCACCTGGCCCGCATGGAGCTCCGGGTCGCCCTGGAGGTCTGGCTGGAACGGCTTCCCGTGTTCGGCCTCGCCGACCCCTCGGCGGTGACCTGGGCCCCCGGCCAGGTGCGGGGCCCGCGTACGCTCCCGGTCCGCATCGGCTGACCCCGGGCCGCGCGAGGTCCGTCAGCGCGTGATCGGCCGGCGTGGCCGCGCCGCCTCGGCGTACGCCGCGAGGGTGCGCGCGGCGGTGCGCGCCCAGCCGTGGCGTTCCCGCACGTACGCGGCGCCCCGCAGGGCCAGCCGGTCCGCCTCCCCGGCGTCGCCGAGGAGGCGCAGCAGAGCGCCGGCCAGCTCGGCGGGGTCGTCGCGGGCGCAGCGCAGCGCTCCGTCGCCGACGACCTCCGGCGAGTAGCCGGGCCCGACCACCACCGGCCGGGCGAGCGCCATCGCCTCGACGGCGACCAGGCCGAACGGCTCGTAGACGGAAGGGAAGACGCAGACGTCGGCGGCCAGGAAGTGCGCGAACACCTCGTCGGGCGGGAGGAAGCGGTTGCCCGCGACGACGTGCCCGGTCATCCCCGTCCGCCCGATCAGCCGCGCCACCGCCGCGGCGTCGTCGGTCTGCGGCGCCGCGGCGCCCACGAGCACGAACCGCGTGTCATCGTGCTCGGCGACGACCCGCGGCACCGCCCGGATCAGCGTGTGCACCCCCTTGTGCGGCGCCGGCCGCCCGGCGAACACGACGAGCCGGCCCCGCCCGCCGGGCAGGTAGCGGCGCCGCACCTCCGCGCGGATCCGGTCGCGCTCGCGGCCCGGCAGCCCGGCCAGCCGCAGCAGGCCGGGGTCCTCGTAGCCGTGCGGCACGACGAGCAGCCGCCCGGCCGGCCAGCCGCGGGCCGCGAGGTCGTCGCGCATCCGGGCGCTCGGCACCACGATCAGGCGGGCCGTCCGGGCCTGGGCCGTCTCCAGCAGGTCGAGGAGGACGGCGTACGCCGAGCGGCGCCGCTCTCCGGGCGCGTTCAGCTCGCGGGTGTGGACGTGGAACACGACCGGCAGCCGCCCCAGCACCCCGCACAGGAGCCCGGCGAGGCAGCCCATCCAGTCGTGCACGGCGACGACCGCCCCCGTCCGCCCCGCCTCCGCCCGCAGGATCCGGACGGCCGCCCGCACGTTGAACGCGAGCAGCCCGGCGACCCTGGCCAGGCGGCGTACCGGCGCGGGAACGCGGGAGCCGCCCCCGAGGCCGTACCCGGGGGTGGGCAGCCGGTGCAGCGTGACCTCGCCCCGGCGCTCCGCCCGGTACGCCGCCCCCCGGCGGGCGGCCCCGAGGACCACGACCGGGGTGCCGCGATCACGCAGGGCGTCCATGATCCGCTCGGCGTACCGGCCGAGGCCGCCGACCACGTCGGGCGGGACCTCCGAGCAGACGGCGTACACCCGGAGGCGGGGGGAGGGATGATCGTCGGTGGGCACGGCGCGAACCTAGTCCCTCACCCCGCCCTCGGCCAACATGCCCCCCGCGGCGACCGGCAGGCCCGCGACGGCCGCCGCGGACGGCTGTAGTCTCGGCGCGTGCGGCACGAGTCACCGGACGCCGGCGCGGGCCTGCGCCGGCATCTGCCGGCCGGCGGGACCCTGCCCGGCCACCGGCTGCGGTTCGGCGCCGGCGCGGAGGGCATCGAGCGGCTGGAGGCGTCGCTCGTCGGCGAGGGGTTCGCCACCCACCGCCACGACACGTACGCGATCGGGATGACGCTGCGGGGTGTGCAGACGTTCCGCTACCGCGGCGAGCTGCGGCACTGCCTGCCGGGGGAGTGGCACGTCCTGCACCCCGACGAACCGCACGACGGCGTGGCGGGCACCGACGAGGGGTTCGGCTACCGGATCATCTACCTCGACCCCGGCCTCGTACGGGAGGCGCTGGGCGGTGGGCCGCTGCCGTTCGTCGCCGACCCCGTGATCGGGCGGCGCGAGGCCGACCCCGCGCTCGCCGCGTGCCTGCGGGACATCGACGAGCCGCTGGACGACGCCGAACGGCTGACGCTCACGCTGCGGGTCGTCCGCACGCTCGTGCGTCACTCTTCCGCGCGGCCGGGCGGGCGGCCCGCTCTCGCGCTCGAGGCGCTGACCCGCGTGCGCGACCTGATCGCCGACGACCCGGCGGTCAGGCACCCGCTCGCCGAGTTCGAGCGGGTCTCGGGCCTGGACAGGTGGACGCTCGCGCGTCAGTTCCGCGTCGCGTTCGGCACCAGTCCGACCCGCTTCCGCACGATGCGGCAACTCGACCGGGCCCGCCGGCTGCTGCGCGACGGCGTGCCCCTGGCCGAGACGGCCCAGCTCGCCGGCTTCGCCGACCAGGCGCACATGTCGCGCATGTTCAAGCGGGCCTACGGTCTCACGCCGGCCCGGTGGACGGCCGCGCTCAGGTGACCCGCGGGTCGCCTCCGCTCAGCTCGGCGAGGTCGTCGGCGGTGAGGCGGAGACCGGCCGCGCCGACGTTCTCGGTCAGATGGCCGAGGGAGCCGGTTCCGGGGATGGGCAGTGTCACCGGTGACGTGGCCAGCAGCCAGGCCAGGGCGACCTGCGCGGTGGTCGCCCGATGGCGGGCGGCGACGCCCGTGAGACGGGCGTGGTCGATCCGTTGCCCGCCTCCGCCGAGCGGGAAGTACGGGACGTAGGCGATGCCCTCCCGCTCGCACGCCGCCAGGACGGCGGAGTCGCCCGCGTGGTGGATGTGGAAGTGGTTCTGCACCGCGGCGACCGGGGCGACGGATCGTGCCTCGGCGAGCTGGACGGTGTCGACATTGCTGACGCCGAGGTGCCGGATCAGCCCTTCCCCGCGGAGCTCCGCGAGCGCGGCGAAGCGCTCGCCGATCGACTCGCCGCCGGCCGGGCCCATACCGCCCACCCGCAGGTAGACCAGATCGAGGCGGTCCCGGCCGAGGCGGCGCAGGTCGTCCTCCACCAGGGCGCGCAGCCGATCCGGCCCGGCCTGGCCGGCGGGCGACAGGCCGCCCGTGAAAAGCGGACCCACCTTGGTGGCGATCACCAGGTCGTCCGGGTACGGCGACAGCGCCTCCCGGATGAGTTCGTGGGCGTGAAGGTCGCCGAAGCCGTAGAAGCCCGCGGTGTCGATGTGGTTCACGCCGAGTTCGACGGCGCGGCGCAGCACCGCGACGCCCGCCTCGGGGGTGGGCGCGGAGCCGCCGAGGGCGAGCCGCATCGCGCCGAAGCCGAGGCGGTTGACGCGCAGGTCGCCGCCCAGCGGGAAGTCGCCGCCGGCGGCGGCCGCAGTGGTGCCCATGTTTCGCTCCTTGTGGTGAGACGCGCGGCCGAGGACCACGTGACGCCGTCACTGCCGGCGGCAGGCCGGCCTTCCCGCCGCGCCGGGGGCCTCAGACTATCCGAAAAGTGCGCGCGCGCAAGTTTGCGTGAGCGCAAAGATTCTGCGACAGTGGGACGGTGACGGCAGGACGGACGGGGCTGCGCGAGCAGAAGAAGCAGGCCACCCGGCAGGCGTTGCGCGAGGCGGCGTGGCGGCTGGCTCTCGAACGCGGCCCGGACAACGTGCGGGTCGACGACATAGCCGAGGCCGCCGGAGTCTCGCCGAGGACCTACAACAACTACTACTCGAGCCGTGAACAGGCGATCGTCGCCGCGGTCACCGCCGAACGCGAGTCCCGGGTGGCGGCGGCGATCGCCGCTCGCCCGGACGACGTCCGCCTGGCCGACGCCGTCGCCGACGCGATCGTGGAGCAGTACACCGACCCCGGCGCGCAGGACGGCGACGCGCTGCTGTTGATCACCACAAGTCCCGCGCTGCGCGAGGCGTTCGTCGATGCCGCCGCCGCGATCGAACACCCCCTCACCGACGCGATCGCCGGCCGCCTCGGCGACGCCCATCGGGACACCGCCCGCGTGCTCGCGGCGAGCGTCGCCGCCGCGGTCCGGGTCGCGCTCGACCGGTGGGTGGGAAGCCCGGCCGCCGCCTCCTCCGTCGCCGGCGGGCTCGTCGTGCCCTCCGGCTCGCTACCCGGCCTGCTCCGCGCCGCGCTCGCCCCGCTCGCCCCCGCGCTCGACGCGGCCGAACGACGTGCGGCCCCCGCCCGGCACGACTAGAGCCCGCCGTCGACGTTCAGCACGGCCCCGGTGACGTAGGACGCCCGGTCCGACAGCAGCCACGCGACCGCCTCGGCGATCTCCTCCGGCCTGCCGGGGCGTCCCATCGGGATCCGCGCCGCGACCCGCCGCGCCCGTCCCGGCTCACCCGCCCGGGCGTGGATCGTGGTGTCGATCGTCCCGGGAGAGACGGCGTTCACCCGGATGCCCGCGGGGGCGAGCTCCCGGGCCAGGCCCACGGTCAGCGTCTCGACCGCGGCCTTGGTCGCGGCGTAGGCGACGTACTCGTGCGGGGAACCGGTGCGCGCCGCGACGGAGGAGACGTTGACGATCACCGGGCCGCTCTCCGGCGCGGCCGTCCTGCCGGTCCAGCGCCGCGCCGCCTCCCGGCACAGCCGCACCGGTGCCAGGAGGTTCACCTCGGTGACCCGCCGCAGGTCGGCGTCGGTCAGCTCGGTGAACGGCCCGAGCCTGCCGGTCACCCCCGCGTTGTTCACCAGCCCAGTGACGTCGCCGGCGGACTCGGCCAGCTCGAACAGCCGCTCCGGCGCGTCCTCCTCGGTCACGTCGAGCCGTACGCCGCGGACGAGGGCGCCGCGACGGCCGAGGTCGTCCTCCAGCGCCTTGGCGTCGGCATCGGAGTCCGAGTGGGTGAAGACGACTCCGAACCCGTCCGCGCACAGCCGCTCGACCGTGCACCGGCCGATGCCGCGCGTCCCTCCGGTGACGACGACGATCGGTCGTGAGGTCATCCGCTTGTCCTTTCTCCGTGTGTCCTGGCCTCGATCGCGTGGACGACGGCGGCCATGTCCAGGCCTGCGTGGCCCAGTGCGACGGTCTCGCCGAACAGGGCGTGGCAGACGTCCAGCAGCGGGGAGGCGATGCCGGCCTCCCGCGCGGCCTCGGCGATGAGCCGGTTGTTCTTCAGCACGTCGGCGATGGCGGCCTGGGCGGTGAAGTCGCGCCCGGCCAGCTTGACCGCCTTCACCCGCGACACGTCGCTGGCCATCTGGCCCGAGTTGAGCACGTCCACGAGCATCCCGAGGTCGAGCCCGTGGCGCTCGCCGAAGTGCAGCGACTCCGCCAGACCGGTGACCGTCGTGATCAGGAAGATGTTGACCGCGAGCTTGGTCAGCAGCGCCCCGGGCGCCGGCCCGCACACCACCGTCTTGGCGCACATCGGCGCGAGCAGCGGGCGGACCTCCTCCACGGTTTCGGGCCGGCCGGCCAGCATCGCCACCAGCCGCCCCTGCTCGGCGGGCACCCGGGAGCCGGAGATCGGCGCCTCGGCGTAGCGGCCTCCGGCCGCGAGCACATCGGCCTCCAGCCCGGCCGAGTAGCCCGGGGAGGTGGTGCCCATGTGGACCACGACCCGGCCCGCGACGTTGCGGGCGAAGCCGGGCGTGCCGCGCTCCAGCACCGCGTCGGCCGCGGACTCGTCGGCCAGCATGAGGAGCACCACCCGCGCCCGCCGGAACACCTCGGCCGCGCTGCCCGCCACCCGCGCGCCCGCGGCGCGCAGCGGCTCGCTCCTGGCGGCCGTGCGGTTCCACACCACGAGGGGGGTTCCCGCGCGGGCCAGGTTGAGGGCCATGGGCTGCCCCATGATCCCGAGACCGACGAAACCCACGTCCATCCGATCGCCTCCCGCGCCCGTCCCGTGCCGGCCCGGCGGCACGCCGGGGACCGTTGTAGCCCAGCGCGCGGCGACGGTCTTGAACGATTGTGCCCACCGGGTTGCCGGTCGCCCGGCCGGGCACCCTCCCGTACGGGGGTGCGATGGCCGGTCGGCGGCGTCGCGGGCCCGATCTCGCGGTCGTCGGCGCGGGCGTGTTCGGCCTGACGGTCGCCGAGCGGTGCGCCCGCGAGTTCGGGCTGCGGGTCGCGGTGCTGGAGCGGCGCGACCACATCGGCGGCAACGCCTACAGCGAGATCGAGCCGCGCACCGGCATCGAGGTGCACCGCTACGGCTCGCACCTGTTCCACACCTCCAACGAGCGGGTCTGGGAGTACGTCAACCGCTTCACCGCCTTCACCGGCTACCGGCACCGGGTGATGTCCACCTGCCGGCGGCGCGTCTACCCGCTGCCCGTCAACCTCGGCACGATCTGCGGCTACTTCGGCCGCGTCTTCACCCCGGACGAGGCGCGGGCCCTGGTCGCCGGGCAGTCCGCGGAGGTGCGGGACCCGGCGAACCTGGAGGAGAAGGCCATCTCGTTGATCGGCCGGCCGCTGTATGAGGCGTTCGTCCGCGGTTACACGGCCAAGCAGTGGCGGACCGATCCCAGGGACCTGCCGGCCGATCTCATCACCCGCCTGCCCGTCCGCTACACCTTCGACGACCGCTACTTCGACGACGTCCACGAGGGACTGCCGGTCGACGGCTACACGGCGTGGCTGACCCGGATGGCCGACGATCCCCGGATCGAGGTGCGGCTGGGCACCGACTTCCTGTCCGTACGCGAGGAGTGGGCGGGCCGGGTCCCGATCGTCTACTCGGGCCCGCTCGACGCCTACTTCGCCTACCGGGAAGGAGAGCTGGGCTGGCGGACGCTGGACTTCGAGACGGAGGTCAGGCCGACGGGCGACTTCCAGGGCTGTCCGGTGATGAACTACGCCGACGAGGACATCCCGTACACGAGGATCCACGAGTTCCGCCACCTGCATCCCGAGCGGCGCCACTATCCGCCCGACCGGACGGTGATCGCCCGGGAGTACCCGCGGTTCGCCGGCCGAGGCGACGAGCCGTACTACCCGGTGAACGCCCGGCGCGACCGGGCGCGCCTGACGGCCTACCGGCGGCTGGCCAAGAACGAGCCCGGTGTGCTGTTCGGCGGGCGGCTCGGCACGTACAAGTACCTGGACATGCACATGGCCGTCGCCGCCGCGCTCACCCTGGTGGACAACCGGCTGCGGCCCCACTTCGGCTGAGCCTCACCGCAGCAGCGCGTCGGCCTTCTCCAGCACCGCGCCCGCGCCGACGCCGGTGGCGCAGCGGAAGTCGATGGGGCAGTCCAGATGCGGGCAGGGACTGCAGGCGGCGTCTCCGCGGGCGATCGGATGCCGCCCTCCCGGGTGGCTCCACCGCACCGGGTCGCCCGACAGGAACACGGTGACGCTGGGCGTGCCCGTCGCCGCGGCCAGGTGGGCGACCCCGGTGTCGCCGCTGACCAGGAGCGCCGCCCGGCGCAGCAGCGCGGCGTACGTCCCGAGGCCGGTGCGCCCGGCGAGGTCGGCGGCCGGACGGCGCATGGCGGCGCGGACCTCGGCGGTCAGGGCCGCCTCGGCGGCGACGCCGCTGAGGAGGACGCGCAGCCCGCGCCCGGCGAGCCCGTCGGCGACGGCCGCGAACCGCTCGGCGGGCCAGCGCCTGCTGGGCGAGGACGCCCCGGGGTGGACCACGGCGTACGTGCCCGGCCGCAGCCGGCGCCGCTCCATGAGCGCGGCGAGGCGGCGCAGATCGGCCGGCCGTTCCGGGAACTCCAGGCGGGCCGGGTTCCCCGGCAGCGGCACCCCGAGATGCCGCATGAGCAGCAGGTGCCGCCAGACCTCGTGCTCGGCGCGGGGATAGGGCAGCCACCATTCGCCGAGGCCCCCCGGGGCGCCGAAGCCGCCCGTGCGCACCCCCAGCCGGGCGGTCACCTCCCGGGCCGCCGCGTTGTCGCCGTACGCCTGGACGGCGAGGTCGAACCGCGGCGCGGACCGCAGGAACGCGCGCAGGGCCGGGCCGTCCACCGGCCGGTCGGGGATGCCGGGGTAGCCGGGGAAGGGCAGCAGGCCGTCCACGTAGGCGCCCATCCGCTCCACCACCGGCGCCGTCTCCGCCCAGGTGACCACGGTCACCCGGACGTCGGGCCGGGCGCGGCGCAGCGCCCGCAGCGCGGGCACGGTGCACAGCAGGTCGCCCAGGCCCACGCGGAGCCGTACGATCGCGACCTCGGCCACCCGGCGGTCGGCGAGCGGAGCGCGCACGGCCGGGGCCTACGACAGCAGCTCGTTGATCTTGTCGCGGGCCACCGTGGCGAGGACGCCGGCCTTGTGCGGCTGCCCGCGCAGGAACGCCTCGGTGAAGTGCTTGGCCTGCTCGTACTTGACCTTGCCCGGCATGGGCGGCTCGTTGGGATTGACGTCGCAGTCCACCAGGGCCGGGCCGTCGTGCGCCAGCGCCTCGCGGATCGCGCCCGGCAGGTCCACCGGGTTCTTGATCTTCGCGCCGTACGCCCCGCAGGCGCGGGCCCAGGCGGAGAAGTCGGCCTCCGGCTGCCGGTGCCGCACGGCGTACTCCGGGTAGCCGAGGATGATCTGCTCCCACAGGATCTGCCCGTAGCTGTTGTTGTTGTTGACCACGACCTTGATGGGCAGCTCGTGCCGCACGGCGGTGAGGAAGTCGGCCATGAGCATGGCGAAGCCCCCGTCGCCCACGAAGGCGATCACCTGCCGGCCGGGGAAGGCGTGCTGCATCCCGACGGCGTACGGCAGGCCCGGGGCCATCGTGGCGAGGTTGCCCGACAGGTAGAACTCCCGTCCGCCGCGGATCGTCCAGTGGCGCGCGGCCCACGTCGCGATGGTCCCGGAGTCGCAGGTCAGGACGGCGTCGTCGGCGGCGGCGTCGTCGACGCAGCCCATGAGGTACTGCGGCGCGATGGGGTCGCGCGAGGGGTCCTGCAGCGCCTTCATCTCCGAGCGCCAGGCGTCCATCTTGCGCTGGTACTTCTCCAGGAACGTCCGGTCCTTCGCCGGGTCGAGCATGGGCAGCAGTGCCTGCAACCCCAGTTTCGCGTCGGCGGCGACCGGGGCCTGCGTGGGCCGGCGGATGCCGAGCAGGGTGGGATCGGCGTCGATCTGCACCACCCGGGCCTGCCCGGCGGGCGGCAGGTACTTCGCATAGGGGAAGGACGTGCCGACCATGACCAGCGTGTCGCACTCCTCCATGAGCTCCTCGCTCGGCGCGGTGCCGAGCAGTCCGAGCCCGCCGGTGGTGAGCGGGTGGTCGTCGGGCACCACGAACTTGCCGGGGAGGGTCTTCACGATCGGGCTCGCCAGCTTCTCGGCGACCGCCAGCACCTCCTCGCGGGCGTGCCGGGCGCCGACGCCGACGAGCATGGCGATCCGCTCGCCCTGCCGCAGCACCTCGGCCGCCCTGGTCAGGTCCTCCTCCGCGGGCCGCAGCGGCGGGAGAGCGCAGGTCGGCAGGCTCGCGGGCGGGCTGCCCGGCCCGACGTGCCGGTAGGGGTCCTCGCTCACGGACGCCACCTGGATGTCGTTGGGGAAGGTCAGGTGTGACACCGTCCGCTTGGCCAGCGCGTTGCGCACCGCGAGGTCCACCACGCCGGGCATCTGCTGCGGATTGGTGACCATCAGGTTGTAGGCGGCCAGGTCCTGGTAGAGGCGGTCGAGGTGGACCTCCTGCTGGTAGTGGGTGCCCAGCACCGAGGTCTCCTGCATGCCCGTCAGGGCCAGCACGGGCACGTGGTCGAGCTTCGCGTCGTACAACCCGTTGAGCAGGTGGATCGCGCCCGGCCCGGAGGTCGCGGCGCACACGCCGAGACGGCCGGTCGCCTTCGCGTAGCCGGTCGCCATGAACGCGGCCGCCTCCTCGTGGTGCACGAGGATGAACCGCAGCCTGTCCCGGTGCCGGCGGAAGCCCTCCATCAGGCCGTTGATCCCGTCTCCCGGGAGCCCGAAGATCGTGTCGACCCCCCACTCCACCAGCCGCCGGGCCAGGCTCTCACCCACGATCTCGGTCATGTCCGCCTCCGGATGGCAAATGAGCCGTACGGGGACCGCGGCGCCCGCGGCCCTCAGCGCGTCGCGGCCCGGTGGCCGTGCCTCCAGCCGAGGCCGTAGGCGGCGGCGAGGGCGGCGGCGACTGCGAGCGGCTTCGGAGACGACACGGCCGACTTCGCCTGCTTCCAAGCGCCCTTCGGGTCGGCCACCGCCCCCGCGACGCTGCCGATCGCCGACGCCACGGTGTCACCCGCGTTCTTCAGGGCGTTGCTCTGCACGTTCATGATCGACTCCGGCATCGAACGGCTCGCCCCGGGTGCCCTTCCCGCCCCCCGTACGCGTAAACGAAACGGCAGGTCATGGCGGCTTTGTCCGCGGCAGACCCGGACCTCGCAGGCTCGCATGGGCGAATCCCCGCCGCGCTTTTACCCGCTCCCGCGGTCCTGCCCGCGCTCGGCGGGAACGGTCGCGCGGAGGACCGCCGCAGACGCCACCGCGCACGCGCCGTCGTAGGCACGGTTCCGGCGGTCCGGCGAGATCCGCGAGGAGGCGGACATGACCCGCGTCTTCCCGAGAGCGGGGCCGTCGGCGCCGCCCCGTGCGTGGCCGGGGGCGGCGGAGGCCAGGAATCCGCCGCTGCCTCCGTACGCCGGGGAGCTGCGCGACCGGCTCGCCCAGGCCGTCGCGGGCGAGGTCGGGTTCGGCGGCGGCGACCGGGCCATGTACGCCTACGACGCGTCCGTCTACCGGCAGGTGCCGGTCGGCGTGCTCACACCCAGGGACGCCGCCGACGTCGAGGCCGCGCTGGAGGTGTGCCGCCGATTCGGCGCTCCCGTGCTCGCCCGCGGCTGCGGCACCTCGCTGACCGGACAGGCCGTCAACGGGGCCGTGGTGTTCGACTTCACCCGCCACATGGACCGCATCGCCGAGCTCGCTCCCATGCGCCGCGCCGCGCGGGTGCAGCCCGGCGTCATCTGCGATCAGCTCAGGGACGCCGCCGCGCCGTACGGCCTGACCTTCGGCCCGGACCCCGCGACCCACGACCACGCCACGATCGGCGGCATGGTCGGCAACAACTCCTGCGGCACCCACTCGCTGACGGCGGGCAAGACCGTCGACAACATCGAGGAGCTGGAGATCGTCACCTACGACGGCACCCGCATGCGGGTCGGCGCCACCGGCGAGGACGAGCTGGCGTGCGTCATCGCGGCCGGCGGGCGGCGGGGCGCCGTCTACGCCGGGCTGCGCCACATCCGCGACACCTACGCCGACGCGATCCGCCGGGGTCTGCCCGACATCCCCCGCCGGGTGTCCGGCTACAACCTCGACGCCCTGCTGCCGGAGAACGGCTTCAACGTCGCGCGGGCGCTCGTGGGCTCGGAGGGCACGCTGGCGCTGACCCTCGACGCGACCTGCCGGCTGGTGCGGCTGCCGCCCCGCCGCGCGCTCGTCGTGCTCGGCTACCCCGACATCCCCTCCTCGGGCGACGACGTGCCCTGGCTGCTGCGGTTCGGGGCCATCGGGCTGGAGTTCACCAGCCGCCATGTTGTGGCCAACCTCCGCGCCAAGGGCTTCCGCTTCGGCGGCGAGGACCTGTTGCCGCCCGGCCGGGCGTGGCTGCTGATGGAGTTCGGCGGCGAGACGCAGCGCGAGGCCGACGCGCGGGCCGCGCGGCTGGTCCGCGCCGCGCGGACGCGCCCGCACGGCCCGAGCTGCAGGTTCTACGACGACCCGGCCGACGAGAGCGCGGTGTGGGAGATCCGGCGCCACTCGGCGGGCACCGCTCGCATGCCGATCGGGCTCGGCGGCCACGGCGGCTGGCCCAACTGGGAGGACGCCGCCGTCCACCCGGACGTCCTCGGGCCCTACCTGCGCGACTTCCTGCGCCTGCTCGACCGGCACGGCTACGACGCCGTCTTCTACGGCCACTGGGGACAGGGGTGCGTCCACAGCCGCATCGACTTCGACCTGCGCGGCCTCGACGGCGTCCGGGCCTTCCGGCGGTTCATGGAGGAGGCCGCCGACCTCGTCGGCGCGTACGGCGGGTCGCTGTCGGGGGAGCACGGCGACGGTCATGGGCGGGCCGAGCTGTGGCCGCGCATGTTCCCGCCCGAGCTGATGCGGGCCTTCGAGGAGTTCAAGCGCGTCTGGGACCCCGACGGCCGGATGAACCCGCACAAGCTGATCGACCCCTACCCGCTGGACGCCCACCTGCGTGAGGGCCCGGCGTACCGCCCGCGCGACCTGGAGCACGTGTTCGGCTACCCGCTCGACGGCGGCAGCTTCACCGAGGCGGCCGGCCGCTGCTTCGGGGTGGGCAAGTGCCGCCACCTGTCCGGCGGGGTGATGTGCCCGAGCTTCATGGTGACCCGCGAGGAGAAGCACTCCACCCGGGGCCGGGCCCGGCTGCTGCAGGAGATGGCCGAGAGCGCGGGCCCCGTCGAGGGGCGCTGGCGCAGCGAGGCCGTACGCGAGGCCCTCGACCTCTGCCTGGCCTGCAAGGGGTGCAGGAGCGACTGCCCGGTGAAGGTGGACATGGCCACTTACAAGGCCGAGTTCCTCCACCACTACTACGCCGGCCGGCCGCGGCCCCGGCAGGCGTACGCGCTGGGGCTCGTCGACGTGTGGGCCCGGCTGGCCTCGCGCGTCCCGCGCCTGGCCAACGCCGTCACCCACGCGCCGGCGCTCGGCCGGCTGGTCAAACTGGCCGCCGGGATCGCGCCGGAGCGCGACGCGCCGCGCTTCGCGCCCCGCACGTTCCGCCACCTCATGGCGGGTCACGTGCCGCGCAACCCGGACGGGCCGCCCGTCCTGCTGTGGCCGGACACCTTCACCGAGCACTTCCAGCCGGAGGTGGGAGTCGCGGCCGTGGACGTCCTGGAGTCCGCCGGGTTCCACGTCATCGTGCCCGAGGGCCCGCTGTGCTGCGGCCGCCCGCTGTACGACTACGGGATGCTCACGCTCGCCCGGCGCTACCTGCGCCGGGTGCTCGACGTGGTCGGCCCGCTCGTCGAGGCCGGGATCCCGGTGGTCGGCCTGGAGCCGAGCTGCCTGGCGGTCTTCCGCGACGAGCTGACCAACCTGCTGCCCGACGACCTCGACGCGGGGAGGCTGCACGCGAACAGCTACCTGCTGTCGGAGTTCCTCACGCGGCACGCGCCGCACTGGCCGCCGCCCCGGCTGCGGCGCGGGGCGCTCGTCCAGGTGCACTGTCACCATCACGCGGTGATGGGCTTCGAGGCCGAACGCGCGCTGCTGCGCGACATGGGGCTGGAGGTGGAGATCCCGGACTCCGGATGCTGCGGCATGGCCGGCGGCTTCGGCTACGAGGCGGGCGAGCATTACGCGGTCTCGATGGCGGCGGGGGAGCGGGTGCTGCTCCCGAAGGTGCGCGCCGCCGACCCCGGCACGCTGATCGTCGCGGACGGGTTCAGCTGCCGCGGACAGATCATCGCCGGCACCGGCCGCAGGCCCCTGCACCTGGCTGAGGTGCTCGCGCTCGCGATCCGCGAGGGCGAACTCGGGCCGGCCGGCCACGCCGTCGACGGCGCCGTCGAAAGCGCTGTCGAAAGCGCTGCCGAGCATGCCGCCGGTGACGGAGCCGGCGAACGTGAGAGCCCGCGCGCGCTCGTCGCCGTCGGCGCGGGGGCGGCCGTCGCCGTCGCGGCGGCACTCGCCGCCAGGCGGCGCGCACGCGTTTCATCGAGGGAGGCCCATCATGGGCGATGAACTCACCGCCGCGGACGTCCTCGTGGACCGGCTGATCCAGTGGGGAGTGGACGTCGTCTTCGGCCTGCCGGGCGACGGCATCAACGGCTTCATGGACGCCCTGCACAACCGCAGGCGGGACCTGCGCTACATCCACTGCCGCCACGAGGAGGTGGCCGCGATGGCGGCGGTCGGCTACGCCAAGTTCACCGGGCGGCTCGGCGTGTGCTTCGCGACCTCGGGCCCCGGCGCGGCCCACCTGCTCAACGGGCTGCTCGACGCGCGGACCGACCAGGCGCCGCTCCTCGCGATCAGCGGCATGACCTACCACGACCTCGTCGGCACCAGCTACCTGCAGGACGTCAACACGGACTACATGTTCGACGACGTCGCGCTGTACAACCAGCGCATCATGGGGCCGGCGCACGTCGTCAACGTCACCGACTACGCCGTGCGCACGGCGCTGACCCAGCGCGGCCCGGCCCACCTCACGTTCCCGATCGACTACCAGGCGGCCCCGGCCGGGTCGGGCAGCCGCTTCCGGCGCAACGTCGAGGGCCACACCTCCACGGCGTACCGGCCGCCGATCCGGGTGCCGCGCCGGCAGGACCTCGACGCGGCCGCCCGGGTGCTGTCGGGGCGCAGCAGGCCGGTCATCCTCGCCGGGGCGGGCGCCCGCGGCGCGGTGGACGAACTCGAGGCGGTCGCGGAGAAGCTCGGCGCGCCGATCGTCAAGGCCCAGCTCGGCAAGGACTGCGTGCCCGACGACAGCCCCTACACCACCGGGCCCATCGGCCTGGTCGGCAGCCGCCCGAGCGAGGACGCGATGGAGGAGTGCGACGCGCTGCTGATCGTCGGGTCCACCATGCCGTACATCGAGTTCTACCCCGCGCCGGGGCAGGCCGTGTGCGTGCAGATCGACGACAGGCCGGAACGGCTCGGCCTGCGCTACCCGGTGGACGTGCCGCTGGCCGGCGACGCGCGGGCCACCCTGGCCGAGCTCCTGCCGCTGCTGACCCGCAACGAGGACAGGTCGTTCCTGACCGGGGCACAGCAGGGGATGCGCGCGTGGTGGCGGCTCATGGAGGAGCGCGGCACGCGCACCGACACGCCGATGAAACCGCAGGTGCCCGCCTGGGCGCTGAACGGCGCGCTCCGGCCGGACGCCATCGTGTGCGGCGACTCCGGCACGGTCACGAGCTGGGCGGCCCGGCAGATCAAGATCCGCAGGGGGCAGATGTTCAGCTTCTCCGGCACGAACTGCTCGATGGCGGCCGGCCTGCCGTACGCCATCGGCGCGCAGGTCGCCTATCCGGACCGGCAGGTCGTCGCCTTCACCGGGGACGGGTCGCTGACGATGCAGCTCGGCGACTTCCTCACCGCCGTGCAGCACGACCTGCCCATCAAGATCGTCGTGGCGAAGAACAACTCCCTCGGCCTGATCAAGTGGGAGCAGATGGTGTTCCTCGGCAACCCCGAGTACGGCGTCGACCTCGCCCCGATCGACTTCGTCAAATTCGCCGAGGCGTGCGGCGCCCGGGGGATGTGCATCACGGACCCGAGAACCTGCGCCGACCAGATGTACGAGGCGCTCTCCTGGGACGGTCCTGTCATCGTCGAGTGCCTGGTCGACCAGCACGAGCCGCCGCTGCCGGCGAAGGTGAAGAGCCACCAGGTGCGCAAGCTGACCGAGGCGATGGTCCAGGGCACGCCGAACCGCAACCGGATCGCCCTGCAGATGGTCAAGGACATGCTCGACGAGTCGAGCTTCGCGGCCAGCCCGGCGCACGCCGTGCCCCGCAGGGTCGGGCAGGCCGCGGCCACGCTGGTGGGCAGGCTCCGCGACCGAGCGGGAGGCGAGCATCCCGAGTAGGGGACGCCGGGGGACCCGGCCCGGCCGGGACGCAGCACTCAGGCCGGGTGGCGGCGCAGCAGGAGCATGGCGGCGTCGTCGGGGACCGGGCCGCCGACGTGCCGCAGCAGGTCGGCGCGCAGTTCGTCGAGGGCCGCCTGGGGATCGGCGTCGCGCAGCAGATGCGCCCGCTCGATGAGGGGGTAGAAGCGGCCCTCCCGGTCGCGGGCCTCGACCACGCCGTCGGTGTAGAACAGGATCTGGTCGCCGTCCCCGAAGGGCACCCGGTGCGGCTTCGGACGCGGCGAGCCGAGCGTGCCGAGCCCGAGCGGGAGGGCCTCCTCCTGCGGCTCCGCGAAGTGGACACCGCCGTCGTGCCGCAGCACGAGGGGGGCCGGATGGCCGCAGTTGAGCAGCGAGATCTCCCCGTCGTGGACCTGCGCGACGATGGCGGTGACGAACTTCTCGCCGCTCAGGTGCCGGGCCAGGCTGGTCTCGACGCGCTCGACCACGCCCGCGAGCTCGGACTGGTCGTAGGCCGCCTCGCGGAAGGCGCCGAGCACCCACGCCGCGGTCTCCACCGCCTCCAGTCCCTTGCCCTGCACGTCGCCGATCAGGATGCGTACGCCGTCGGGGGTGGTGACGACCTCGTAGAGGTCACCGCCGATCTGGGCCTCGGCGGCGGCGGAGGTGTAGGAGAGCGCCACCCGGAGGTCGCCGGCACGGCGGGGGACGGGGCGCAGCAGCACGCGCTGGGCCGCCTCGGCGACCAGGCGGACGTCGGCCAGTTCGCGCTCCCGCCGGTTCCTGAGCCTGCTGGCGAGCATGCTCGCGGCGGTGACGCCGATGATGGCCGCGATGGTGAGATTGTTCTGCGGCCTGCCGAGGAGACCGTCGTAGACCGCGAGGGGGAGGCAGATGACCAGGGCCAGCACCCCCACCAGGGTGGTGCGCCGGACGCCCCCCGCTACCGAGGCGAAGGTGGGCCCCAGGGTGAGGAGCGGCAGGAAGCCCACACCCGGCCCGCTGATCAGGTCGACGATGACGACCATGAGAATCGCGATGAACGGCAACGCGCGCAGGACGCTCTGGGAACTCATCGCGACTCCATTGCCGGCCCCCACGTCAGCACATGATTCCTTTCCTGATGGCTTTACTCCTTCCCGTCTTGCGCGCGGGGCACTCCCCGTCGTCCGCGACGGATGGCACGATTTGGGACCGGTCGGTCAAGTCGCGGCGGCCCCCATTTGATCACTATGAGTAGTGACGTTACTCGAATTCGTGACGTGATGGCCGGTGAAGCCGGATATTCGGCCTTCCCGCCAACCCGTCACGGCAGTTCGGCGAAGCGCTCGACCTGGTCCGTACGTCCGGACACGATGATGACGTCGCCGTAGCCGAGTTCGGTCTCCGCGGTGGCGTAGGTGAACTCCTCGCCCGGCCGCTTCACCGCCACCACCGTCACGCCGTACTTGCGGCGCAGACTCGACTCGCCGAGGGGGACCCCGACGTACTCCTTGGGCGGGAGGGTCTTGACCAGGGCGAAGTTCTCGTCGACCTCCATGTAGTCGAGCATCCGGCCGCTCACCAGGTGGGCCACGCGCTCGCCCATGTCGTGCTCCGGGAAGACCACGTGCTGAACGCCGATCCGGCTGAGGATGCGGCCGTGCTGCTGACTGACCGCCTTGGCCCAGATGTCGTCGATCTCCATCTCCACCAGCAGTGACGAGGTGAGGATGCTCGCCTCCAGGTCGCTGCCGATGGCGCACACCGCCCGGTAGAAGTCCGGCAGTCCGAGCTGACGCAGCGCCTCGGGATCGGTGGCGTCGGCGGTGGCGATGTGGGTGATCTGGCCGGCGAGGCTCTGCACCACCTTCGGGCGATGGTCGATGGCCAGCACCTCGGTGCCGCGCCGCACCAGCTCCAGAGCGAGCGCGGTGCCGAAGCGGCCGAGACCGATCACCGCGACGGGGTCGTTTCTCATGTCAGCCAACGATGACGTCCTCCTCGGGTAGTTCATAGCGACGGCCGCGCTCCTTGAGCGCCAGCGCGGAGCCCAGTGTGAGCGGGCCGATCCGGCCGACGAACATCAGCAGGGTGAGCAGCACCTGGGCGGGGGGAGAGGCTTCGGGGGCGACGCTGACGGACAGTCCGGTCGTGCTGAAGGCGGAGACGACCTCGAACAGCACCCGGTCGAGGGAGTGCGGGGTCAGCACCAGCAGGACGTAGGTGAAGAGCGCGACCAGGCTCACGCTCAGCACGGTGAGCGAGACCGCCTGCCGCTGCGCGGCCTCGGTGAGGCGGCGGTGGCCGATGTTCACCCGGCTCTCGCCGCGCAGCTCCGCCCAGACGATGAACGCGAGCAGGCCCATGGTGGTGACCTTGATGCCGCCGGCGGTGCCCGCGCTGCCGCCGCCGACGAACATCAGCAGCTCGGTGACCAGCCAGCTGGAGGGGTGCATCTGTGCGATGTCGATGGTGTTGAACCCGGCGCTGCGCGGCATGACGGCGGTGAAGAAGGAGGCGAGCAGCTTGCCGTTGCCGTCCATGGGACCGAGCGTGCGGGGGTTGGTCCACTCCGTGACGAGGAAGATCAGCGTGCCCCCGGCCAGCAGGACGGTGGTGACCGCGAGCGTGATGCGGGTGAGCAGCGACCAGCGTCCGGGGCGGCGCCAGGACCGGCGCAGCTCGAACACCACCGGGTAGCCGAGCCCGCCGACGATCACCGCCGTCGCGACGGTCAGGCAGATCCACGGATCGGCGGAGAATCTGACCAGGCTGTCGGGCCACAGCGCGAATCCGGCGTTGTTGAACGACGAGACCGCGTGGAACACGCCCAGGTAGAGGCCGCGCCCGACGGGCTCGCCGTATCCGAGCACGAACCTGAGCGTGAGGACGGTCCCCACCACGGCCTCGCAGGACAGGTTGAACACGACGACCTTGCCCACCACGCGCCGCAGGTCGCCGGCGTTGAGCACCTTGGCCTCGGCCTGCGCGGACAGCCGGGCGCGCAGGCCCAGCCTGCGGGAGACGAGCAGGGTGAAGACGGTCGCGAGGGTCATGATGCCGAGCCCGCCGACCTGGATCAGGACGGCGATGACCATCTCGCCCAACGCCGACCAGTGCGTGGCCGTGTCGACGACCGTCAGCCCGTTCACGCACACCGCCGAGGTCGCGGTGAACAGGGCGGTGACCAAGCCCGCGGGCTCGCCCGAGGCCGTGGCCATCGGGCTGGACAGCAGGGTGGTCCCCAGGAGGATCGCCAGCCCGAACACCGTCGTGATGACCTGCGCCGGATGATGGAAACGCCCCAGCACGGCCCAGAACAGTCTCATAACCGTCGCTCCGCGCTCTCGCGGCCGTCCCCGCGCTCCCGGACGCGTGTGCCGCCGGCACGGTGCCGGACCGCTGTCCTGAGAATCACCGGAAACCTCCGTACGGGCGATGCGACGACGTCGCCGACCCGACTTCCCGGCACACCGCGGCCTACCGTAACAGCACATTACGGGTCAGGCACATCAGGGTTCGCGGCCCCGGCTACGTTCGGCGCGCGCGAATATCATGTCTCCCGATATATAGTGGCAACGTGACAGCAGCACGGACGATGACGGAGCCCGCCTTTCTCGTTCTCACCGCACTGGTCGACGAGCCGCGGCATGGCTACGGCATCGCGCAGGAGGTCGAGCGGCTCTCCGGGGGACGCGTCCAGCTCAAGATCGGCACCCTGTACGGCGTGCTGGACCGGCTCGCGGCCGACGCGTTGGTGGAGGCGGACCGCGAGGAGGTGCGGCAGGGACGGCTGCGCCGCTACTACCGCCTCACCGACGAGGGGGCGCGGGCGCTGGAGGAGGAAGCCGTACGGCTGGCCGACAACGCGCGCCGCGCCGTCGAGCGGCTGCGGCTCAGGCAGGCGGGAGGTCCGGCATGAGCGAGCGGATCAGTGGGCACGGCGCGCCGCGATCAGGCGACCCCGGGCCGCTGGGCGAGGGGGGTGGCATGAGTGAGCGGAGCGAGCGAGTCAGTGAGCACAGTGCGTTTCGCGAATGCGACCCCGAGCCGCGAGGCGAAGGGGGTGGCATGAGCGTTCTGGAGGAGCGTTACCGGCGGTGGCTGCGGCTGCTGCCCGCGTCCTACCGGGCCGAGCGCGAGGAGGAGATGGTCTGGGCCTTCCTCGAGGGCGCCCAGTCCGGGCGGGCGGGATACGACGACCAGCGCCCGCGCTTCATGGAGATCGCCAGTGTGGCCGCGCTCGCGCTGCGGGTTCGGCTCGGCGGCCCGGGGTCCCCGCCTCGGTTCCACCTGTGGGGTGAGGCGGTCCGCCGGGCGGCCCTGTTCGGTCTCGTCTACTGGACGATGATCGGCTGCGTCTACGCCGGGCAGGCCGTGCTGACCTACGGCTTCCCTCCGGATTCGCTCCCCGGCTCCGTCATGGGGATCGGCGACGCCGGGTCGCCCGAGCGCGTGCGGCTGGTGCTGGCCGAGCTGGCGCCGCTGCTGTGGGCGGTGGCCCTCGGCGCGCTGGTCCGCGGCCGCCCCGGCATCGCCAAAGCGGCGGCCACGGCGGCCCTGGTGCTGCCGTACGCGCTGGTGCCGCCGCTGTTCCTCAACGGGGAGAGCGTGCTGCGCTGGGCCTGCTCGGTCCTCCCGGCCGTGGTCACGGTGCTGGCCCTGGTGATCGGGTTCCACCGTGACGCGCCGCCGGCCCGGCTGCCCGCGCGGCGGGCCCTGCCCGTGCTCGCGATCCCGGTCGCCGCGGGCCTCCTGCTCGCCCTGGCCGTCGGCGTGCTCGGGGCGGCGACGAGGGCCGGGGCGGCCCCGGTGCCGATCCTCGTGCAGGCCTGGATGTGGATCGACACTCCCGGCCTCGCCTCCCTGGCGCTGCTGGCGCTGACGGTGTGGTGCACGGCCATGGGCAGGGCGCTGACGTGGCCCGGGCCGGCCGCGCTGGCGGGCGCGATCCTGGCCGTGCCCGCCGTGCTCGCCCGCGCGGGCACCCTGTCTCCGGGCGGGACCGACCCCGGCCTCGGCATGACCGGCCTCGCCGGTGGCGTGCAGCTGGCCGTGCTCCTGGCCAGCGGGATCGCCCTCGCCGTCGCCGGCGTACGCGCGCTGCGGGCGACGGACGACGACACGGCGGTGTACGCGCGGCCACCGGCCGGGCAACCGCGGTGACGATCGGCGGCCCTGGCGTCCGGTGGCGGGCCTCCGGTCGCCAGGGCCGCCGGACGGGGCGCGGCTCCACCTCGGGCGATGACCGGCGACGCACGGGGCGCGGACGCCTCTGTCCGCGCCCCGCCCGCTAACGGCGCGACCAGTCGACCTGCCGGGGCTCGGAGCGCCACGGGGACGCCGTGGGGTGCGCGGGGTGTCTTGGCCGCGCGGGCCTGGCGGGCTGCACGGGTGAGGTGGCCGCCGACGTGGCGACGCCGGGCTCGTAGCCGCGGGCCGACGCCGTCACCCGTACGGACAGCCGGGCGCCGCGGTCGCGGCCCTTGACGTGGTAGGTCCGCCCGGTCGCGCCCCTGATCTCGGCGCCGTCGCGCAGCCACTGGTAGCGGACCCGCTTCGGCGACGGCGTCCATGCGCCCGGGGACGCGGTCAGCGTGCGGCCGGCCTTCGCCACGCCGCGCACGACCGGGGGAGTGGTGTTGACCACCGCGACCGGCCGCGCGTCGTGCAGGTCCACCTCGGCCGCGCGGACGAACACCTGCCGATGGGCGTACCAGAGCTGGTAGTAGCGGTCCTGTCCCCTGAGGTCGGTGCGGTCGCCGGGCGCCGACCCGTCGAACGTGGTCGCCCGGTAGTAGTCGGTGACCACGTCGTCGTCGCTCACGGCGTACGCCTGCCCGGCCGGGACGGTGTACTCCAGTGGCGAGATCGCCTGCACGGGGATGCCGGTGCCGTCGTACGCCGGCGCTTCGGGGTAGGCCCGGCCGTACACGGCGGCGGGGGTGCTCGCCCCCGCCTTCACGGTGACCGTCTTGGCCGAGGCCGGGATCACGACGGGCCGGTCGGCGGGGTTGCGCAGCCAGACCAGCGCCCCCGCCCACCACACGCCCAGCCAGTCGCCCTGCACCTGCGCGACGACGAGCTTGTGGCCGGAGACGACGCGGGCGCTGATGTCGCTGACGTACGTCGTGCCCGCCTCGCCGGTGGGCTTCCAGCCGGGGTCGGCGGCGAGCGGCGCGGTCTCGGACGGCGACTGGCGGAGCGGGAGGAAGTTGGTGCCGGCCCCGGCGACGCACTCCGGCGAGGGCGGCGACGCGGCGGCGCAGCCGGTCAGCGGCTGCGGGTTGTCGTGGTAGCCGGTCCGCACCTCGACCACGTCGCCCGGCGCGACCCGGGTCGTGGCCGCCCGGCCGCCGCCGATCGGCGCGCCGAGCAGCTCGAAGTAGTGGTCCCAGTCCCAGTACGGCCCCGGGTCCCAGTGCATGCTCTTGGTGGCGCCGAGGATCGTCCCCGGCACCTGGTCGTGGCCGATGACGTGGGCCCGGTCGAGCGGGATGCCGTATTTGCCGGCCAGGTGCTTCACCAGCGCGGCCGAGGTCTGGTACATCGACTCGGTGTACCACCCCGCCCCGCCCGCGAAGCCCTCGTGCTCGATGCCGATGGCGTGCATGTTCACGTACCAGTTGCCGGCGTGCCAGCCCACGTCCTTGGCGTCGAGGTGCTGGGCGACGTGGCCGTCGGCGGAGCGGATGGTGTAGTTCCAGGCGAGGTACGTCGGGTCCTGGACGAGCCGCACCGAGGGGTCGTAGTAGCCCTCGGTGTCGTGGATGACGATGTAGTCGAGCTTCGGCCCGCCCGGCCCGGTCCGGTCGGCGACGTCGTGGTTGCCGTAGCGCGTCGTGTTGTCCGGGTCGGCCGGGACGTGCTTGGCGTACGGCGCGGGGATCAGCTCGCAGTCGAGACCGGAGGGGCAGTCCGTGCCCGGCGCGGCCGCCTTGGCCTGCGGCGGGAGGGCGACCGACTCGTCGGCGGGGAGCGTCACCGTCTGGCCGTCCGCGGTGACCCGGCTCTCGCCGGCGCGCAGGGTCTGGTAGACCTGCCGGACGAACTCGTGCTTGGCGCCGAACCGGGTGACCGCGTCCCGCCAGGAACCCAGGTCGTCGCCGCCGTCGTGGTAGGAGGCCAGCAGGGCCGCGCCGCCGCAGATGTTGGCGTTCGGCTGCGCGCGCAGCGTGTCGGCGGGTAGCCCGGTCAGCTCGGCCGCCGCCGCGATCTGGCTCCGCGTCCCGGCCGCCCGGCCCTTGCCGGCCCCGTCTCCCGTCATCGGCGTGTCGTCGCTCAGGTCGAACACGCCGTAGCCGCCGTCGGAGCTCGGCCTGCCCTGATGGTCGTCCCAGCGGGACAGCATGTACGCCACGGCCTTCAGCAGTGCTTCCGGCGCGCCCGTCGCCCGCGCCGCCTCGCCGAACGCCGCCTCCCGCGTCGGCGCCGACAGCGTCGCGGCGCAGGACACGCGAGGCGCGGCGCCGTCCGCGGCCTGCACCGCCGGTACGGCCGGCAGCAGCATCGCCGCGGCGGCGCCCATGACGGCGCCCGTGATGGCGGTGGTGCGCAGTGCGAGTCTCACGTTGTGCGACCCCTTCTCGGATGCCTGTGGGGGACCAGACCGGGGCAATCACACCGCCGGGCGGAGCCGGGCGCCAGTGAATCGGGCGAATCTCATCGAGATCGTTAACTGAAACCCGACAAAACCGGTCAAGCGGACATCGGCCCCGCAGACCATCCGAGCTTCGGTCGGCTTAGAGGGGGTCCTTGGCGAAACCGAGGTAGGGCTCGAGCCCGGGGAAGTCCCGGGTGGCCGTGCCGAAATCCTGGAAAATGGTCCATTGGCTCTTGCTGCCGAAGATGGATGTCGACGTGACGGTGCCCGTGTTCGACCCCATCGCCCGCACCATGCTGGAGCCGCCGGTCAACTCGAAGACGGGCCCACCGCTGTCGCCGCCGGCCGTGCTGCCGAGCGCCGGCGATTTGGCGGAGATCATGTCGTCGTAGCACTCCTTGGTCCCGTAGATCTCCGTGCCGCAGATCTCGGTGTACTTGCCGTCCACCACGTGACCGCACGTCGCTCCGCTGGTCGCGCCGGAGACGCACAACGACTGCCCCTTGTAGGTCCACCCCCATCCGGCCACCGGCTTGACGAAGTCGTTCACGCCGGGCTTTCCGTCCCAGATCCAGCCCGTGGCGTCGTTCACCGAGACGACGCCCGTCACCCTGATGAGCAGCAGGTCGTGTCCCACGTGCTCGGCCTCGGCGGTGCCGATGGTCTGGCCCGCGCCGTCGGTGAACCGGTCGCCCGGCGCGCCGCAGTGGCCGGCGGTCAGCAGATAGCGGACCAGGTTGATGTGCACGGGGAAGGCGGCGGTGCAGTGGTAGTAGAGGCCGGCGTTCCCCCCACAGCCGCCGCTGGCGGCGAAGGTGTCGTTGCGGATCGCCGCCCCGCCGTACCAGGGGGCGTCGTCGTCACAGCGAGTCTTGTTGAGCGTCATGGGCTCCTGCGCGACCATCTCGACCGGAACCCCCACCTTCGGCAGCTCCTGCCGGGCGAGGGCGGCGTCCTGCTCCCTGACCGCCGCGGTGAGCCCACTGCCGTCGAGGGCCATCTTGACGGCGTGCACGCGGCCGCCGCGGTCGGCGCCGGAGGCGGCCCAGAGCCGGTCCGCGGCCTCCGACAGCTCGCTCTGCGAGTGCTCGGCCGGGCGCACCTCCACCGTGACGGCCTTCCCGGCCTGGCGGATCGCGGCCCGGACCCGCCCGGGCACCTTGTCCTTCCACCAGACGACCACCCGGTCGCCGGCCAGCTCGATTCCCGCGTACCCGGCGGACGGGCCGCTCTCCACCGCCTTCCTGATCTCGTCGGCCGCCGCGACCAGGGGGGCCTGCCGCCGGAAAACGTCCTGTTGCTCGGGCGTCAGGTACGCCGGCGCCCGGTCTCCCGGCGTCGGCGTCGGCGCCGTCCGCCCCGCCGGTACGGCGGGTGCCGCGACGGCGGGCACGGCGGCGGCGGTCACGGCCGCCGCCGCCAGAACGGTGCCCGTGACCTTCGATATCAACGACATGCTGTTCGTCCCCTCGGATGCTGGAGCCCTCGGTTTCCACCGACTTCCAACGGCCGAAGGTAGGCAGGCGGACTTGTGATCGACTTGTCACTGAACAGGACCGGATGCCGCCGTCACGCCGCCAGCGTGCGCCCGGTGCCTTCCAGCAGCGTGGCGTCCGCCTCGGCCTGGACGGCGTCGAGGTCGTCGGCGATCTCGGCGCCCGCGACCGCGTCGGGCAGCGCGTCCTCCATGAGCCGCAGCGGCCGGAACCACAGCCCCAGCGCGCCCCAGAGCACCAGCAGCGCACCGCAGACGGCCAGCAGCAGGGCGACGCCGCGCCCCGGCCCCACTCCGACGACGTCGCCGACGACCGTGTCCGCGAGCGCGCCGCCGGGAGCGAGCAGCGGGCCGAAGACGTCGTCGGCCAGCACCGGCGCCGTGAGGAACGCCAGCGGCGTCATGGACACGGCGAGCATCTGGTTGGTGGCCAGCACCCGTCCCTGCAGCTCCAGCCCGACCTTGAGCTGGATGATGGCGAGCCAGTGCGCGTTGAGCACGCTGAGGAACGCCCACGCCATCAGACCGCCGAAGGCGGCCAGCGGGAGCGAGGGCCGCAGGCCGACGAGCAGCACCCCGGCCCCGAACCCGATCACGAAACCGACCATGCCGACCGCGCGCCGCTCGGTGCCGCCCCAGAACACCATGGCCAGGGAGCCGAGCACCGCGCCCAGGCCCTGCATGGCGGTCACCGCGCCCACGCCCGCGACGTCGCCGAACGACAGCACCGCGGGCACGGTCACCGCCTGGGCGAGCATGCCGAGGTAGTTCTCCACGACGAAGAACCCGATCATGATCATGAGCGGGCGCCGCCGTACGAGGAAGCGCCACCCGCCGGCGATGGCCTGCCAGAACGACTCCTCCAGCCTGCGGAACAGCCTGTCGGGGAAACGCACCAGCAGCAGCGTGCCGAGCCCGGCGAGGAACGTGACGACGTCCACCGCCACCACGCCGTGCAGCCCGACGGTCGCGACGAGAGCGGCGCCGCCCAGCGGGCCGGCGAGCATGCCGAGGCCGGTGCCGAGGTTGGCCAGCGCGTTGGCCTGCATGAGGTACGGCTTGGGCACGAGCTGCGCGACGGCCGCCAGGTAGGCGGGCCGGTGGAAGGCCGTCACCAGGGACAGCACCCCCGCGATGGCCCCGACCTGCCAGACCTCCAGCCGTCCGAGCCAGAGCAGGATCACCAGGGCGGCGGTGGCCACGGCGGAGACGCCGTCGCAGACGAGCATGACCAGCCGCCGGTCCACCCGGTCGGCGACCGCGCCGCCCAGCGGCGCCGCGAGCAGCGACGGCAGCAGGGCGAGCATGGTGACGAGGGCGTAGTCGAGCACCCGGCCGTTCTCCTGGTAGGCCCACACGCCCAGGGCGAAGGAGGTCAGCGCGGCGCCGAGCAGCGACACGGTCTGCCCGGCCGCGACCGTGTAGAAGCGGCGCAGGTCCCGCCGGGCGCTCTGCCCGGCCACCTCGGCCCGCCCCACCGGCTCGGGCAGGTCGCCGCCGGCCCAGCGGCCGAGCCGCTCGTCGATCAGCCGCGCCAGCGTCTCGGCCTGGTGCTTCAGGAAGTAGTGCCCGGCGCGGGGGATCGTGGCGAGCTCGACCCGTTCGGCGAACGCCCCCCACTCGCGGTAGCGCTCCCGGTAGAGCTCGGTCGACCGGTCACGCTCGCCGATCACGCACAGCAGCGGCGCCGCGAGCCGGCGCTCCTCATGCCCGGGGGAGTCCTCCGGGGAGTCCTCCGGGGAGTCCTCCGGGGAGTCCTCGGGAAGGTCGAGGTGGCGGCTGAACCACGCCTGCGCCTCCTCGACGTCGTGCCGCAGGGCGCGCAGCATGATCCCGGTGTCGCCGAAGTCGTCGTCCACGGCGCCCAGCGTGCGCAGGAAGTCGCGCTGGGCGCGGTCGGAGGACCAGCGGTGGGCGGGGAACCTCCGGTTCCACCAGGCCGACAGCCGTCCGGGCAGCCGCGCGTCGGGGAAACTGCCGCCGACGACGACACCGGCGAGCGGCGTCCCCGCGGCCTCCAGCCGCAGCGCCAGCTCCATCGTCGCGGCCGACCCGACGCAGTGCCCGTACAGGGCGATCGGGCCGCGCACCCCGGCCAGTTCGGCCGTGAGGCGGCCGGCCAGCTCCGCTATCGGCAGCGGGTCCTCCTCGGGCCGCGCCGAGTCGTGCCCGGGCAGCTCGACGGCGACCACCGCGGTCCCGGGCGAGAGACGGGCCAGCTCGGCGGCGAGCGGCCGGAAGGCGGCGGCGGAACCACCCCCGTACGGCACGCAGACGAGGGTGCGGCTCGCCGTACGCGGACCCGCCAGATGGTGCAGCAGACCGGTGGGGGCCTGCGCGCCGCCGTCGAGGTGCGCGGCCAGCTCGCGCACCGTGGGCCGGGTGAACAGGTCGATCACCCGCAGCGTGGGGTCGATCTCCCGGACCGCCCGCACCGCGCGGAAGGAGTCGCCGCCGAGCGCGAAGAAGTCGTCGTCGACGCCGAAGTCCGTCACGCCCAGGACGTCGGCCCACACGGCGGCGATCCGCAGCTCGGCCGGGGTGGCCGGCGCCACCCGGCCGGTGGCGGGCGCCGCGTCGGGGACCGGCAGGCGGGCCCGGTCGATCTTGCCGAGCGGGGTGAGCGGCAGCTCGTCGAGGACGGCGATCGCGGACGGGACCATGTAGTCGGGCAGCCGCTCACGCAGTCCCGCCCTGACCGCCGCGAGGTCCACGGTGGCGGGCGCGACCCAGGCGGCCAGCCGCCGGGAGCGTCCCTCGCCGACCGGCAGCACCGCGGCCTCCCGGACGCCGGGCTGCTCCTGCAGGGCGGCCTTCACCTCGCCCAGCTCCACCCGGAAACCCCTGATCTTGACCTGGTCGTCGACCCGGCCGAGGAACTCCACGAGCCCCTGGGCGTTGAGCCGGACCCGGTCGCCGGTGCGGTAGCAGCGCCGGGTCCCGGTCACCGGGTCGGGGACGAACCGCTGCGCCGTGAGGTCGGGCCGGTTCAGATAGCCGCGGGCGACGCTCGGGCCCGCCACCCACAGCTCGCCCGGCACCCCGGCGGGCAGCGGGCGGCCCGCGGCGTCCACGATGTAGCAGTCCACTCCGGGCAGCGGGCGGCCGAGCGGCACCGATCCCGCCCCCGTGGGCGTGGCGGGCGCCCGGCCGCCGAGGACCGAGACCGTCGTCTCCGTCGGCCCGCAGTGGATCTGCAGCTCCAGGTCGGGACGGGCCGCGCGGATGCGCTCGGCCAGTTCCCACGAGGTGGCCTCCCCGGCGAGGATCAGCACCCGGCGCGGCAGCATCCGGGCCAGGTCGCCGTGGGCGGCCAGCAGCTCCAGATGGCTGGGCACCATCTTGATCACGTCGACGGGGTGAGTGGCGAGATAGGCGGCGTACGCCTCGGGGTCGGTGGCGGTGTCCTGGTCCACGAGGTGGACCGCGGCGCCCCGGAACAGCGCGCCGTACAGGCAGGTCAGCCCCAGGTCGGCGGCGGTGGTGGAGACCACCCCGTACGACGCGTACGCGTCGGGCACCAGCTCGGCCAGGCCGTGCAGGTAGTGCAGGGCCGACCGGTGCTCGATCGCGGCGCCCTTGGGCCGCCCGGTGGAGCCGGACGTGAAGATCACATGGACCAGCCGGTCCGGGGCGACCTCGACGTCCGGCGGATCCTCGGGTCCGGCGGCCAGCAGTTCGGGCAGGACCAGCGTGCCGGGAAGCCGGCCCGCGTGCTCGGGATCGGCGAGCACGACCCGCGCGCCGGCCGTCTCCAGCATGTGGCCGAGACGGTCGTCGGGATAGAGAGGATCCATCGGCAGGTAGGCCCCGCCCGCGCGCAGCACGCCGAGGAGCGCGGGGACCAACCCGCGGTGCCGGCCGGCGAGGACGCCGACCGGCTCGTCCGGCCGCACCCCAGCCGTGACCAGGTGGTGGGCGATGCGGTTGGCCAGCCGGTCCACCTCGCCGTACGTGAGCGAGCCGGAGGCGTCGGTCACCGCCGTCGCCCCGGGCGTGCGCCGCGCGTGGTCGCCGACGAACGCGTGCAGCGGCCGGGTCAGGTCCATCGGCATCCGCGTGCCGGAGACGACGGGCCCGGTCACCGGCTCCAGCGGCACGGCCGCCGCGGGCGCGTCGAGGTCGGCGAGCATGCCCTCCAGCAGGGTGAGGTACCAGCCGGTGACGCGCCGGGCGGTCGTCTCGTCGAACAGGTCGACGCGGTAGGCGAGCTCGCCCTCGTACGTCTCGCCCATGTTGTCCAGGGCGAGGTTGAGGTCGTACTTGGTGGTGCGCAGGGGGAACTGCACCTGCTCGGCGGACAGGCCGGGGAAGTCCGGCGTCCGGGAGCCGTCCTCCAACACGTTGAGCAGCACCTGGAAGATCGGCGTGC
The DNA here is from genome assembly GCF_039649665.1 of Microbispora sp. ZYX-F-249. NCBI lineage: Bacteria > Bacillati > Actinomycetota > Actinomycetes > Streptosporangiales > Streptosporangiaceae > Microbispora > Microbispora maris. The sequence continues at coordinate 63,714 of NZ_JBDJAW010000034.1, forward strand.
TGGCGAGGTTGCGCTCGGGGTGCAGGTGCTCCACGATGCGGTCGAACGGAACGTCACGGTGGGTGAGCGCGTCGAGCACGGCGGCCTTCGTCCGGGCCAGGAGTTCGCGGCCGGTCGGCTCGCCGGCCCTGTCCCCCCGCAGCACGAGCGTGTTGACGAAGCAGCCGAGCATGTCCGCGGTGCCGGGGTGGAGCCGTCCCGCCTCGGGCACGCCCACCGGCACGTCGTCGGTGCCGCAGACCCGGCCGAGCAGCTCCTGCCAGGCGGCCAGCAACACCATGAACGGCGTGCAGCCGGTCTCGGCGGCGGCCTCGCGAACCCGGGCGGTCAGCGCCGGCGCGAGCCGCACCGGGACGGTGGCGCCCGTCCAGTCGGCGACCGAGGGCCGCGGCCGGTCCACCGGCAGGTCCAGGACAGGTTCGAGCCCGGCCAGGCGACCGGTCCACCAGGACAGGTCGCCCTCCGGCTGCCCGGCGAGCCAGGCCGCGTAGTCGGCGTACTGCACCCGCGGCGGCTCGGGCGGGCCGGCGAGCCCGAGCCGTGCCGCGTACAGGGCGGCGAGCTCGGCCAGCGCGAGGTTCCGCGACCAGGCGTCGAAGGCGATGTGGTGCACGGTCAGCGCCAGCACGTGCTCCCCGGTCGCGGTGAGCCGCAGCAGCAGGGCGCGGGCGGGTGGCTGCGCGTCCAGCGCGAACGGACGGGCGAGCTCCTCCTGCAGCCGCGCACTCAGCAGGGCGTCGTCGTCGAGGTCCTCGACCATGATCGGGACCCGTCCGGCGTCGACGGGGACCGCGCCGTCGTCGGTGAACAGGCTGCGCAGCACCTCGTGCCGGTCGGCCAGATCCCGCACGGCGCCCAGCAGCGCCGCGACGTCCAGCGGCCCGCGCAGCCGGACGACGGTCGGCACGTTGTAGGCGGCCACGTCGTCGAGCTGCGCGAGGAACCACAGCCGGGCCTGCGCGGGCGACAGGGGAGCGGGGCCGCCGTCCGCGTCCCTGACGGGGATCGCCGGGACGGCCCGGGCATGGGCGCGGCGGGCCACCGCGAGCCGGCCGGCGAGAGCGCTCCTGCGCTCGTCGCTGATGGTCACGGCGTCTCCTCCAGGTCGGCCAGCAGCAGGGCCTCCAGCCCGGCGGCGTAGTCGGCCAGGGTCCGCCGCTCGAACAGCAGGCGCACCGGCACGGTCAGGTCCAGGGCGTCGCTCAGCCGGGCCGCCACCAGGGCGGCGGTGGCGGAGTGGCCGCCGAGGGCGAAGAAGTCGTCGTGCGCGCCCGGCTCCGGGCCCTCCAGCACGGCGCTCCACACCTCCGACACCAGCAGCTCGGCCTCGGTGCCCGGCGGCACCCGCGGCGCCCGGTCGCCGGGCTCCGGCAGGGCCGTTCGGTCCACCTTTCCGGAGGCGGTGAGGGGCAGGGCGTCCAGGAGCACCCAGCGGCGGGGGACCATGTAGTCGGGCAGCCGCGTGCTCAGCCGCCGCTCCAGCTCGCGGGTGTCGGTCCCCGGCGGCGCGGCGAGGTAGCCGACGAGGTGGTCGCCGTCGCGCACGGCGACGGCCGCGTCGGCGACGCTCTCCCGGAGCGCGGACTCGATTTCGCCGAGCTCGATCCGGTGGCCGCGGACCTTCACCTGCCCGTCGCGCCGCCCGAGGAAATCGAGCGTGCCGTCGGGCCGCCAGCGGGCCAGGTCTCCGGTGCGGTAGCGGCGCCCGCCCGGCGGGCCGTCCGGATCGTCGGTGAAGGCGGCCGCGGTCAGCTCCGGCCGGCCGCGATAGCCCGCGGCCACACCGGCGCCGCCGATCCACAGCTCGCCGGCCACCCCGGCGGGCAGCATGCGCCCCGCCCGGTCGAGCACGTACGCCCGCTCCCCGGCCAGCGGCCGGCCGATGGACACCCGGTCGCCGACCGGCGCGGTCACCCGGATGACGGTGGAGTAGATCGTGGTCTCGGTGGGTCCGTAGGCGTTCCACAGATCGACCCCGCGGTCCAGCAGGCCGGCGGCGAGGGCCGGGTCGAGCACCTCGCCGATGCTGACCACCCGCACGTCACCGCCCCGCTCCCGGGGATCGTCGCGCCAGCCGGAGGCGACGAGCATGCGCAGCGTGGTCGGCGTCGCCGTCATCAGCGTGACCCCCGACTCCGCGACGCGCCGCGCCACGGCCCGCCCGTCGAGCGCCTCGTCGCGGCCCAGCAGCTCCAGCCGCAGCCCGCGACACAGGCTCACCCACACGTCGAAGCCGAACACGTCGAACGAGAACGGCGTCAGGCCGAGCATCACGTCGTCCGGCCGGACCCCCGGCGTGACCGTCATCGAGGCGACGAATGCCGCGAGGTTGCCGTGGGTGATCTCCACACCCTTCGGCCTGCCGGTGGAGCCCGAGGTGTACAGGACGTAGGCGAGGTCGCCGGGGTCCACCTCGACGCCGCCCGGCGCCGCCTCCGCCGGGGGCAGGTGAGCCAGGTCGACGACGACGCCGCCCAGATCCCGGGCCACCGCCAGCCCCTCGCCCGCCGCGACGATCACCTTGGCGCCGCAGTCGTCCACCTGGTCGCGCAGCCGCCGGAGCGGATGGCCGGGATCGAGCGGGACGTAGGCGGCGCCGGCGAGCAGCACGCCCAGCAGCGCGGCGGGCAGACGACGGTCGCGCGGCAGGCACACCCCCACGCAGGAGCCGGCGGACTCCGGTCCCAGAGCCGCGGCCACCCGTCGCGCCCACCCGGCCAGTTCGCCGTAGGTGAGCACGCCCTCCCCGTCGGCGACCGCCGGGGCGTGCGGGCGCCGCACCGCCTGCCCGAGCACCGCCTCCACGACCGTCCGCGGCGCGTCCGCGGGCAGCGGCGCACCGGTTCCCGCCGCCAGCAGCGCCGCCCGTTCCTCCGCGCCGATCACCTCGAACGCCGACAGCGGCCGGTCCGGGTGCGCCAGGACGTCGTCCAGCACGCCGGTCAGACGGCCGGTCAGGGTCTCGGCCGCGGCCCGGTCCAGGTGCTCCAGGTCGTACTCGACCTGCAGTTCGGGCCCGGCCGCCGTGGCGTTGACGTAGACGATCAGCGGGACCTGCACGCTGCCCGCGTCCAGCTCGCCGACCAGGTCCACGCCGACGCCCCCGCGATCCAGCGAGAGGGGCACCTCCGGCGGCTGCATCGAGAGCGTGACGGGGGTCGGCACCCAGCCGGGCGGGCGCTCGACGCCCGCCGCCTCGGTCAGCTCCTGCTCGGTCAGCCCCCTGTGGTCCATCGCGCGGGCGGTCGCCGCTCCCGCCTGCCGTACGGCCGCGCGCAGCGACAGCCCGTCGTCCAGGCGCAGCCGCACCGGGAGCACGTCGACGAGCACGCCGACCACGCCCTCCAGCCCCGGGGTGGCGCGGTCGGCCACGGCGGCGCCGAGGACCACGTCCCGCCGGTCGGTCAGCCCCGCCACCAGCATGCCGAGCACGGTCAGGTAGACCGCGAACGGCGTGGCGCCGCAGCCGGCCGCGAGCTCGCCGACCCGCGCGACCGTCGCCGGGTCAAGGCGGCGCACCAGGCGCTCACCGCGCAGGCGGCTCGGCCGGTCGTCCCGGCGGAGCAGCAGCTCGTACGGCGGGACCGCCCCGGCGAGCTCCCGGGCCCAGAAGGCCCGCAGCGCCTCGGTGTCCCGGGTGGTCTCCTGCTCGCGCACCGCGACGTCGCCGATCTGCAGCGGCGGCTCCGGCAGGAGGACCTCGCCGCCGCCCGCGAGGCCGTCGAGGAGCTCCCGCATGACGATCCCCAGCGACGCGCCGTCGAACACGGTGTGGTCGGTGAGCAGCACCAGCTCCGCGCTGTCCGGCCCGGACCACAGCAGGGTGGCCCGCAGCAGCGGCGAGTCGCGGGCCAGGTCGAAGTCGTGCGCGACCGCGGCCCGCCGCAGCTCGTCGGCCTCCCGCGGGCCGGCCGGTCGATGCTCCTCGAGCGGCACCGGCGACGGGGGGACGACCTCGACGGCGACGCCGTCGACGACGACGGAGCGGAGGGCCTCGTGCCGCCGGACGATCGCGTTGAGGGCGGCGCGCAGCGGCTCCGCCGAGGTGAGGCCGCGCAGCCCCAGCCGGAAGGCGATCGCGGTGGCGTGCGGATTCTGGCTCACCTCGCGCAGCAGCAGCTTGCCGCGCTGCCCGGCCGACAGCGGATAGCGGGTCCGGCCGGTGTGGCGGACCAGCGGCGGCACGGTGCTTGCCACGGTGCCTGTCACGGTGCCTGCCGCAGTGCCTGCCGCGGCGGACGGTGCGGCCTCGCGGACGTACTCGGCCAGCTCGGCGACCGTGGGCCGGGCCAGGAAGGTCGTCAGCGCGACGCGGACGCCCAGCGCCTGCTCGATCCGGGCGCAGATCCTCGCGGCGGCCAGGGAGTGCCCGCCCAGGTCGAGGAAGTGGTCGTGGACGCCGGCCCGCTCGATCCCGAGCGTCTCGGCGGTGATGGCGGCGATCCGCCGCTCCACGTCGTCGCGCGGCGCGACGTGACCCCGCGTCGCGCCGCCGTCCCGCTGCCGCTCGGTGTCGATTCGCTGTCGCTCGGTGTCGTCGCGCGGCGCGGAGAAGGAGACCTCGGGCAGCCGGGAGCGGTCCACCTTGCCCGTGGGACCGATCGGGACGGCGTCGAGGAACACGATCCTGGCGGGAACCATGTAGTCGGGCAGCCACTCGCGCAGCCAGGCCCGCAGCCGGCTCTCGTCGAGATCGTCGAGCCCGGGCCCGGCCGGCTCCACGTAGGCGACGAGCCTGCGGGTGCCCTCCCCGTCGGCCGGGGCGAGCACGACGGCCTGGCCGACCAGCGGGTGACGTTCCAGCCTGCCCCGCACCTCGCCGAGCTCCACGCGGAAGCCCGCGACCTTCACCTGGTCGTCGATCCGCCCCTCGTAGTGGTAGACGCCGCCCTCCCGGCGGACCAGGTCGCCGGTGCGGTAGTGGCGCACGCCTTCGGCGTCGGTCACGAACCGCTCCGCGGTCAGCTCGGGCCGGTTCAGGTAACCCCGGCCGACCAGCGGCCCGGCCACCCACAGCTCGCCGAGTTCGCCGTCGCCCAGCGCCTCGCCGCCGGCGCCCCGCACCGACAGCTCCGACCAGGCGTACGGCGTGCCGATCGGCGGCTCGCCGGGCTCGTCCCTGGCGATCTCGTGGGCGCAGCAGTGCACGGTGCACTCGGTCGGGCCGTACAGGTTCACCATGCGCCGCACGCCGGGGTTGGCGAAGACGCGGTCGGCCAGGGCCCGGCTCACCGGCTCACCGCTGGACAGCACCGTGCGCACGTTCGGCGGCAGCGGCTCCCGCAGCAGCGCGGTCAGCGCGGAGGCCGCGGCGCTGATCATCGTGACCTCGTCCCTGGCGGGCAGGGTGTGCAGCGCGAGGGGATTGTCCGCCATGCTCACCGTGCCGCCCAGCAGCAGCGGCAGGTAGAGCTGCGGGACGGACGGGTCGAAGCAGACCGACGTCGAGGCGAGGAATCCGGCCAGTTCCCCGGCGGTGAAGTAACCGGCGTCCCAGCGCAGCAGCGTCATCACGTTGCGGTGCTCGATCGCGACGCCCTTGGGGCGGCCTGTCGATCCGGAGGTGTAGATGACGTAGGCCAGATCGGCCGGGTCGCCGGGCAGGTCCGGATCCGAGCCGGGGCGGTCCCCGGCGTCGCCGAGCAGGACGACTTCGCGCCGCGGCAGGCGCGCGGCGAGCTCGGCGGAGGTGACCGTGTGCGAGACCCCGGCGTCCTCGATCATGAACTCCAGCCGCTCGGGCGGGTAGGCCGGGTCCAGCGGCACATAGGCGGCGCCCGTCTTCCACACGCCCAGCAGCGCCGCGATCAGGTTCTCGTCGCGGTGCAGGCACACGCCGACCGCCGAGCCTCGCCGCACTCCGCGGGAGATCAGCTCGTGGGCGATGCGGTTGGCCTGCGCGTTGAGATCGGCGTAGGTCGTGCGGGTGGTCCCGGAGACGACCGCCGTGTGGTCCGGGGTGCGTCGCGCCTGCCGTTCGAAGGCCTTGTGGGCCTGCTCGAACGACGCGAGGGTGTCGGCCACCTGTGATCCCCTCTTTTGTTACGGAAAGGTGGTGGTATGCCTCGCACATCGTCACAAACGGCGCGTGGAACGAGTTAGACCGAAGATCCTTCTGTTATTTCAGTGATGTCGGAACGAATCTGACACGTGACCATCCGGAACTCTGACCGGATTCGGTGGCAAGCGAGGAAGACGGGAAGCCGCCCCCGGCGGACCGGGGACGGCTTCGGTGATCGCCGGAATCTACCCCCAGGGCTGGGAGACGACCCAGCTCACGTCGGCGTTCCACGCGGTGGCGTTGTCGAAGGTGTTCGAGCCGCCGTTGCTCGCGATGTAGACGACGTTGTTGTAGTGGCGCAGGAACCGCGTCGGGAAGTTGTAGGACGCGAACGACGTGCCCTGGCCGCTTTTACCGGCCTGCGGGCAGAAGGTGGCGTCCGCCGCGAACAGCGCGCTGCCGTCGTCGCGCTGCCGGTAGAGCTGGTAGTTCTGGTGGCGCAGGTAGTCGCCGGGGTAGTTCCTCGACTCGAACGACACGCACGACCCGCTCGCCAGGCCGCTGCGCACGATCCAGGTGGCGTCGCTCTTGTCGAGGGACGAACTGGACGAGGTGATCACCGAGGTGAGGACCTGGTCGTTCTGGTGCCGGATGTAGCGGTCGGTGTAGCCGGAGGTCGTCGCGCGCAGCGAGATCGCCGAACCGGGAGTGAGCGTGCCGTTCTGGGGGCCGCCGCTGGAGGTGGAGTATCCGGCGGCCACGATGTTCGCCTGCACGGCGTTCTCGGTGGCGTCGGACGGGTAGCCGGAGGTCATCACGCCCTCGTAGAAGGTGCCGCGGGCGCCGACGCTGTTGTCGCCGCCGATGCCGAGGATGATGGCGCCTTCCTTCTTCATCGGGTTGTAGCCCGCGACGTTGGGCCGCACGCCGTTGTAGAAGGTCGACAGCCCGCCCGACTGGGCGTTGCCGCCGCGGATGGCCCAGTGGTTGGGCTCGCCCTTGACGATCGCCGTGAGGAACCGGTGGCTGATGCTGGGGTCGCCGGCGTTGTACTTCTGGTTGACGCCGGAGAACAGGCCGTTTTCGAGGTCGGCCATGATCCAGGGGCCGTTGCCGGCGCCGTAGCCCCAGACCTTGTTGTTGCCGAAGTAGATGGCCTCCATGGTGCCGTTGCCGTTGTCGCGGCTGTTGGTCTCGGCGTTGCCGTAGTCGAAGCAGCAGCCGCCGTTGTAGTGGGTGCCGTCGAAGATGGCGTACATGCCCTCCGGCTGGTCGCCCTTGGCCACGCCGTTGGTGTTGTTGTTGCGGTAGCCCGTGCCGGGGGCCACGTACACGCCGTAGGCCTTGTGACCGCCGACCGTGATCGGCGCCGCGGTCGCGACCGCCAGGTTGTCGTAACCGCCCGCCGCCGGGCCGGAGAACCCGCCCGGAGGCGCCTGGGTGAGCCGGTTGTTGCGGCCGGACTGGTCGTAGATGACGGAGATCAGGCAGGTCGTGTTCGCGCAGAACGAGTCCTGCGCGGCGGCGTCGGCGACCCCGCCCGCGCTCAGCACGCCGATGTCGCGGGTGGCGTTGTCGGAGGAACGGCGCACCTGGTAGAGCGGGCCGTTGTAGCTGCCGTACAGGGCGCGGGTCGTGCTGTGCGCCGCCACGCACGGCGTGCCGCCCGCGGCGTAGATGTCACACGGGCCCTGCCCGGCGGCCTGCGACGGCGTGGCGACGCCGGCCAGCAGACCGGCGGCGAGCGCGACCGTCGCGCCCGCGGACAACAGTGCCTTCCTCAGGCGTCGTAAATCGGAGATCATGCTGGTCCTCCGTGCCTTTCCGAGTGGTGGTGGTGGAAATCCGGGGGCCGTCTCGGTAGCCGAGCCGGAAGGCGGCGTCCTGCCTGCGCGAGGTGCCCGAACCGAGGGAAGAAGGGGCCGATGCGCGTACCAGGCCCGCGTACCTGCGGTCGGCGGTCCGGGATCACCGGCGCAACGGCACGCCCGACGAGCCGGCGGCCCGGAGCGGGCCGCCGGAGCCGGACTCGCCTGCGGTGGATCAGTAGACGTAGGGCCAGCCCGCGCCGTCCCAGCCGAGCTTGTTGATGCCGAGGCGCGAGGAGCCGTCGTCGGCGTACCAGTGGTAGAAGAGGACGTCTCCGTCGCTGTCGGCGAGCACGGCCTGGTGGCCGGGGCCGTGGATGCTCCCGTGGCCGGCCAGGATCTGGGTGCCGCCTCCGGAGGTCATCGCCGTTCCGTTGCGGTCGACGTACGGGCCGGTGACCGAGGTGGACCGGCCGACCATGATGCGGTAGGTGCTGGAGGCGCCCCGGCAGCACAGGTCGAAGGAGACGAACTGGTAGTAGTAGCCGCCGTGCCGGTAGATGAACGGCGCTTCGATCGCGCCGCCGTTACGGCCCGAGATGCTGAGGATCGTGCTGTTCGACCGCTTGCCGGTCGCGGGGTCGAGCTGGATCATCTTGATTCCCGACCAGAACGAGCCGAAGTCGAGCCACCAGCGGCCCTGATCGTCGACGACCAGGTTGGGGTCGATGGCGTTCCAGTTGTCGGAGGTGTTCGACTCGATCACCAGGCCCTGGTTGGTCCATGACCCGGACGCGCCGGTCGTGCTGGTGGCCAGGAAGATGCCCGAGTGGTTGGAGCCGAAGGTCGAGGCCGCGTAGTACATGTAGTACTTGCCGTTGACGTAGGTGATGTCCGGCGCCCACAGCTCGTTGCTCCCGTTGGTGTACCCGTGCGCCCAGGAGGCTCCGCCGGGGAACGCGGCGCCCGCGTTGCGCCAGGTGGTCCGATCGGTGGAGGTCTTGAGCTGGATGCCGTTGCCGGTGTAGGCGAGCAGGTAGGTCCCGTCCGGCCTCTTGGTCACCTCCGGGTCGTGCGTGGTGACGTCGCCGTTCACCACACCGGGGTTGGGGTAGGAGGGCGGCGGTGTGCTCGTACCCCCACCGATCTTGACGAGCTGCCACTGCTGGTTGGCGCCGCCGAGGTCGGTGTACTGGGAGACGCGGCCGCCGTCGGCGGTGGACCACTCCCACACTTCCAGGGCCTTGCCGCTGTTGCGGTTGATCAGCTTGATGAACCCGCTGTCGGTGTCGGCGACGCGGAACTGCTGGTTGGCGGCGTTCTTGTCGGTGTACTGGATGACGTCGGCGCCGTCGGCGGTGGAGCGGCCGGAGATGTCGACCACCTTGCCGCTGTGGCGGGACTTGAGGCGGTAGTAGCCGCCGCCGGAGTCGACGAACTGCCACTGCTGCCAGGCGCCGTCGTTGCGGGCCCACTGCACCAGCGGCGCGCCGTCGTTGGTGGCCATGTTGTAGACGTCGAGCGCCTTGCCGCTGTTGCGGTTGACCAGCACGTACGACGCGCTCGTGTCGATCGCCGCCGCATGGGCCGGGCTCGGGGCGACGATGCCGAGGCCCAGAGCCAGCAGCAGTGCGACCATCGCGGCCATGGCGGGACGTACGGGCGAAAGGAGGTTCATGGGGGGTGCCTCCTGCGATTGTGAGCGTTAACATCTCTCGCGGTGCGGAAATGCCGGTATCTCACAGCCGGGGTTGGGTGGTGGTGCGCCTCAGTGTTGGCCCTTGACCGGGGTCCGTCAAGACCGATGCCTCCGGGTGCGGGAGTGCGGCGGAAGCGGGCCGCGCGGCGGTGAAACTTACACGGCGGCCCGCCTCGTACGCCGGCGTGCGACTTTCGCCCGGCCCGGGCAGCGGCTTATGCGGGGGCTCGGGTAGAGGCTCGACTGGAGATTGAGAGCCGGGGCTCGGGTGGAGGTTCAGGCGGACGCTTCGACATCGGCGAGCCAGCGGCGGGCGTCGCCGGCGGTGCGCAGGCGGACAACGGTGAGATGCGGGTGCCGGGCGACCCGCTCCAGCGTGGTCGTCCGCTTGCGCGCGTGCTGGGACCACGCCCAGCGGATGGGGTGCCCGGGGTCGAACCAGTCCCGCACACGTTCCCGGTTACCGTTCCACAACTCCTTCCTCGACAAGGCGTAGGCGAGCGAGCGGCGTACGACCCGGTGCATCACCGTGCGGCGCGGAAGGTCGAGCCAGACGACGGTGTCGGCCCGTTCCCACAGCAGGTCGTGCAGGAAGGCGTGGTACTGGTCCTCGGTCACCCAGCGCGGCCGCGACGAGAAGCGCTCGACGTCCGACTCGAACTCCGGCCGCTTCGTCCAGCCCGGCCCGTGGTGCAGGGCGTCGAGTTCCTGGCGGGGGAGCCCGAGGCGGCGCTCCAGTTCCTTGGCCATGGTCGTCTTCCCGGCCCCGGAGATCCCCGCGATCAGCACTCTGTCCATCAGCACATTCCACCAGCGATGTGCTTCGCCGGGGTCGGTCTCGCGGAGATCGGCCGGAAGTGCCGACTGGCCTTGAAACTTTCACCGACAAAGGCTCGGCTCTCCGTGCGTCATCTCGGCCTGCGCCCTTCCGGCAGAGGCATTTGACCTGCAGTGACGGACGCCTCCTTCAGCATAAGGTTTACGCGGCATTACGGGAATGTTGACAACTGGACAAGCGGGGTCCGATACTTTCGCCGATGTTCCGATAGTTTTCGGTTGCGTGCGACGGTGAAGCCCGGATGGCCGCGGCCCCGCCCGTCGACGGCCCCGGTCGCCGCCGCACGCAGCCTGACCCCCCATCAGCCTCACGAGGAGGAAGTGCGCACATGATCGATGCCCCCATGCGCTGGAGAGGCCGCAGACGCGGCCCCACCAGGCTGCTCATCGTTCGCGCCTGCGCCGTCGTGCTGGCCGCGGCCGTGGCGATGCTCCCCGGCGTCGCCAACGCGGCCGTGACCACGAACCAGACGGGCAACAACAACGGGTACTTCTACTCGTTCTGGACCGACAGCCAGGGGACCGTCTCCATGGAGCTGGGGTCCGGCGGCAACTACAGCACCTCGTGGCGCAACACCGGCAACTTCGTCGCCGGCAAGGGCTGGAGCACCGGCGGACGCAGGACCGTGACCTACTCGGGCAGCTTCAACCCGTCCGGCAACGCGTACCTCGCCCTCTACGGGTGGACGAGAAACCCGCTCGTCGAGTACTACATCGTCGAGAACTGGGGCACCTACCGGCCCACGGGCACGTACAAGGGCACTGTCACCTCCGACGGCGGCACCTACGACGTTTACCAGACGACGCGGTACAACGCGCCCTCCATCGACGGCAACAAGACGTTCAACCAGTACTGGAGCGTCCGCCAGCAGAAGAGGACCGGCGGCACCATCACCATCGGCAACCACTTCGACGCGTGGGCCCGTTACGGCATGAGCCTGGGCAGCCACGACTACCAGATCCTCGCGACCGAGGGTTACCAGAGCAGCGGTAGCTCCAACATCACGATCGGCGGCTCCTCCACCGGTGGCGGCGGTGGCGGCGGCGGCGGTGGTGGTGGCGGCGGCGGTGGCGGCGGTGGCTGCACCGCGACGCTGTCCGCCGGCCAGTCGTGGAGCGACCGCTACAACCTCAACGTCTCGGTCAGCGGCTCCAGCAACTGGACCGTGACGATGAACGTCCCGTCCCCGGCGAAGGTCATCGCGACCTGGAACATCAGCGCCAGCTACCCCAGTGCTCAGCAGCTGGTCGCCCGGCCCAACGGCAGCGGCAACAACTTCGGCGTGACCATCCAGCACAACGGCAACTACACCTGGCCGACGGTCTCCTGCAGCGCGGGCTGACCCCCGCCTCCGCAGAACCGCAACACCGCAACACCCACCTCGTGGCGCGGCGGTCCATGACCGCCGCGCCACTGCGCTGCCGTCGCCCCGCGCGGAAGCCGGGAACCACGGCCGGAGGCGGACCGGCGGCGGCGACGCGGGCGACGACATCCGCCGGCCGCCGCACCGGGCCGTCAGCCCCCGGTCGCGACCGGCGTCCCGGCGAGGCGGCGCAGCGCGGCCTCCGCGTACGCCAGGCGTGTGTCCGGGATGTTCAGGCGGACGACCGCCGTGCGGTAGTCGTCGAGGAGCTCCGGCAGCACCTCACGGGCACGCTCGTCGTCCGGCGCGTTCTCCAGCAGGCCGGGGAGCGCCTCCTCCGCGGCGTCCGCGACGGCCCGCCAGCGTTCCGTCTCCGCGGCGCGGCGCGCGAGCAGGACCAGGGTCAGGACGAGGGCGCGCCGCCACGTCCCCGGCGTCTCCCGGTCGAGCCGCCGGTAGCAGGCGACGGCCCGCTCGGCGGCGTCGTACGCCTCGTCGCCCGAGGACATCACGGCCGTCATGTGCAGGGCCCGTCCGAGGTCCGGCAGGACGCCCATGTCGCCGGCGGCGTCGAGGAGCGCCACCGCCCGGCGGAGCAGATCCAGCCCCTCCCCGGTCTCGCCGAGGCGGCACCTGGCCAGACCGGCCAGCACCAGGCACCGCCCGGTCCGCGCGGACGCGCCCTCCTCCTCCGGCAGCCGCCGCGCGACCTCGGCGGCGCGCAGGGCCGCACCGGCCGCGTTCTCGTCGTCGCCGATCTCGGCGAGCCCGTCGGCGGCGGCCTCGAGCAGAGCGGCGAGAGCGGGCCGGGCGTCCGCGTCCACCAGGACGGCCTGTTCGAGCAGTCCGATCGCCTCCCGGGTCGAAGTCAGCGACCCTGCCGTGTCCCCGGCCCGGTCGCGGATCATCGCCGCCGAGGTCAGGGCCCTGCGGAGGTCCGCGCGTACGGCGCTGCGGCCTTCGGCGAGGAGCGCGCGGCACAGGCCCACGGCCCGCTCGTACGCGTCGGACGCGCCGGCCAGATCGCCGAGTCCGGTGAGCAGGTCGCCGAGGGCCCCCGAGGCGCGGGCCAGGAGATCGCGATAATCGGGATCCTCCGCCGCGAGCTCGTCGTACGTCTCGACCGCCCGGCGCATGCGCGCGGCCGCGTCCTCCGGCTCGCCCAGGCGGGACAGCGCGTGCCCGGCGTCCTCGTGCGCCTGCGCCAGGAAGTATCGGAGCCCGGGATGCCCCGCCGCGACGAGGCTCTCCAGCATGGCCGCCGCGCGCAGGCTCGCGGGCGCCGCCTCGGCGGACCGGCCGGCGCGGTTGAGCGCCGAGCCGAGCCTCCCCACGCCGAGCGCGAGCTCCGCGGCGGCGTCCTCACCCATGGGCTCCGGGTTGGTTGGCTCCGGGTTCATGGGCTCCGGGGCCTCCCGCAGGGCGACGACGACCCGCATCACCTCGGCCTCGTCGTCGGGCCGCCCCCGCAGGCACAGCACGCCGGCGAGGTTGCTCAGCGAGAGCGCCAGCCGGTCCGGCCCCTCGGCCGGGGCGAACGCGAGGCCCGCGGTGGTCCCCGCGAGGGCGTGCAGCGCCCGGGAGATCTCGGGCCGGTGCTCCGCCGTGCCCTTCAGCCGGTCGTACTCCCCGGCCAGGTCGGCCACCGTGCATCCCTCGTACGTCTCCTCGCCGGGGGCGCCGTCGCGTACGGGGGCGGTCAGGCCGGCGGCGCGCAGCCGCGCCTCTTCGGCGGCCTGCCCGCGGCCGAGCGCGGCCAGCGCGTCGCCGAGCCGCCGCAGCGCCTCGGCCAAGTCGTCCCCGAACCGCCCGGGATCGCCCGCGTGCAGGCGTTCGCGTACGGCGACCGCTCGCGTTGCGGCGTCGAGCGCCTCGACGGGCCGCGCGCAGGCGAGCAGGTAGCCGGCGAGGTCGCACAGCAGCACACCCAGCTCGGGGAGGTGGGGGTCGTGGTCGTCACCGGCGATCGGTTCGAGCAGGGCGGCGCCCCGGCGGGCCAGCCGTACGGCCTCGTCGGGACGGCCGAGCTGCGCGCGGCACCAGGCGAGCCGGTCCAGGCAGAAGGCGTGCAGCCCCGGCACTTCGGGCATCGCGGTGAGGAGCGAGTCCGCGCGCTCGGCCGCCTCCGCCGCCTCCCGCAGGCGAGGAGTGCCGGTCAGCGAACTGGCGAGGTCGGCGAGGGCCTCCGCCAGCTCGGCCCCCGGCACCTCGTGGGCCTCGAACACCTCGACCCGGATCGCGTTCGCGTACGCCGCCTCCTCGAAGCGCCCGGTCTGCGCGGCGTAGTCGGAGGCCGCCCGCGCCGACGCCAGCAGGCCGGGCTCGGCGGCCTCCGGGTCCAGAAGCCACAGCCGGTGGCGGATGGTCAGGGCGCGGTCGGCCGCCGCCCACGCCTCGTCGAGCTCGCCGAGCGCGGCGTGGTAGCCGGCGAGGTTGTCGAGCGCGATGGCCAGTTCCCGCAGGTGCCCGCGCTCCGCCGGGACCAGCCGGTCGTAGATCCCGACTGCCCGCCAGACGGCGTCGCGCGCCTGGTCGGTGAGGCCGAGCGACGCCAGATGCGCGCCCAGGCCGTTCAGCGCGTTGGCCAGATCGTGCGGCTCGTCGCCCTGCTCGTAGAGTTCGACGGCCTTCTTCGCCGCCACGACGGCCTCTTCGCGCCGCCCCCGCTTCGGGAGCTTGTTGGCGAGATTGTTCCAGGCTCCCGCGACGTCCGCGCGATAGCGCGGGTCCTGCTCGTACAACTGCTGCCACCGCCGGAGCGCGTCGCGGGCCGCCCGCTCGGCCTCCTCGTGGCGGCCCGCGCCCGCCAGACTGCTGCCGAGGTGGCCCATGACCAGGGCGATCGTCTCGCGGTCGCCGGACTTCTCCGCCGCGGCCACGGCACGCTCCGCCCAGCGCAGCGCGGACTCGTGCCGGCCGCACTTGAAGTCCACCTCGGCGAGGCGGCCGAGGAGCCGTGCGTACGACGCGGCCCAGGCCGTGTCCGCCGCGGCGAGCAGCTTGAACAGACGCGCGGCCACCGTCAGGACGGACGCCGCCTCGCCGAGCAGGCCCTCGGCGAAGAGGATCTCCGCCAGCCGGTACAGCTCCGGCGCGAACCCCTCACGGAAGTCCTCGCCGCCCGGCACGGCGGCGAGGTAGGCGTCCTTCGCCTCCATCAGCCGGCCGTGCTCCAGCAGCCGCCTGCCGTACGTCCAGAGCATGAGTGCGCGCAGTCCGGGCTCGGCGTCGAGCCTCCCGGCGATCTCGACGGCCTCCGCTGCGGTGCCCAGAGCCTCGTCGTCCCGGTCCAGCGCGGACAGCGGGTCCGAGATCAGGTGCAGCACGAGCGCGAGCTGGATGTCGTTCACCGGATGCCCGGCGATCTCCCGCAGGACGGCCGCCGCCTCCAGCCCGTTCTCCACCGCCTCCTCCAGCCGGTCGAGCCGGAGCAGAGCACTCGCCTGATAGCGCAGCATCATCGCGAGCTGGAAGCGGCATTCGCCGCCGTCGGCGAGGACCGTACGCGCCCATGAGACGCCCAGTCCGGCGACCTCCAGCAGGTCCGGATGCCCTGTCCGGTCGAGGAGAACGGACTGCGTGTGGCAGGTCAGCGCGACGTTCAGCGCGTAGCCCGGGTCCTCCGCGGCGCAGCGCCGGTAGTGCCGCAGCGCCTCGTGGTTGGCGGCCACCGCCTCCTCCACCCGCCCCAGTTCGGCCAGCGAGGTGCCCCGGTCCCGCACGGCGTGGGCGTACATGCCGCGGTGGCGCACGCCGAGCACCAGGTGGGGCCGGAGCACGTTCGCGCACTCCTCGAGAGCGTCCACGGCCTCCGCGTGGCGGTCTCGTCCGGCGAGGAGATGCGCGAGCATGCCGAGCGCGTTGGCGAAGTCCAGAAGGTTGCGCTCGCGCACCGGCCGGAGCAGGTCGGCGACGATCCGGCGGGCCAGGATGTGGTCGTCCGCGCGGCCCGTCTGCCCGATCTCGTGGCCGACGCGGATCACCTCGTCGGTCACCGCGTACAGGAGATCCTCGGCGTCGTCGCCGTCGGGGATCGGCTCCAGGCCGGGGGCGTGGGCCGCGAGCGTCTCGATGGACCGGCGCACCTCGGCGTCGAGCAGGTGGGGAGCGAGTTCGCCGATCCGGGCACAGGCGTCGAGGAGTTCCATACGGGTGTCTTTCGGTAGAGCCGGAACATCTGTGATGTGAGAGGCAGGGATCACACGATAAGCGGCTCGTGTGAATTAAGTCCACACTCTTCTTGTCACGGTCCAGTGACGGGCACGCGGCGGGCGAGGCCGTAACGGCTGGGAACACTGGGACGGATGTGCACGACACGGGCAGGCGCGCCGGACACTCCGTCGGCCCGGGCGCCATGGCAGGTGTCGCAGCCGAGAGCCGCGTAGAGGCAGGTGCGCCGGTCGTTCCAGTCCGCGGCGACCGCCCTCGACCTGCTGATCCACGGCCCACCCGGGTTGCGGCAGACCTCGTCCCGGACCTCGCCGGTCATCACGCAGGGCCGCTGCGGCAGCCGGCTGACGGCGACCGGGTCGCCGTCGGTGAGGGGTTCTCCCGTGGCGGTATGGATCGGCGTCAGCAGCCCCGGAGTCCAGCGCAGGACGGCCGGCTGTCCGAACCGCCGGGCGACCTCCAGGACGACGTCCTCCTCGCCGCCGACGACGACCACCGCCTGCTCGGCCCAGGCGAACTCCGGATGGTGGCATGCGGCGTCGGGCAGCAGACCCGGGCCGCGCTCACGCAGGTCGTCGAGCAGCCGCTCGTGCGCGTCCACGTTGCGGGTCAGGTGATCCGGCTGGCCGCCGGGGTTCCAGCCCGTCAGCACGTGGGCGACCTCGTCGAGGGGGTGCGGGATCTCCTCGGTGCCCGGGCCGCCGACCGCGGGGCCCACCCGCAGGATCCGGTCGTCCAGCGTGAGGCGGAGGACGGCGCCGGTCCAGGCGGCGGCGATGTCGGGCTGCTCGTCCGGGCGTTCGGCGACGAACAGATCGGCCAGCTGGCGCTCCGGGGCGTCGGGCCGGTGCACGTGCCACCGCAGCCTGCAGTGCGGGCACTGGGCGTAGTACACGCCGGGGAACCCTTCCACGACAGGCTCGCGCGGCCCGATGTTCGCGCCGTTGTAGAAGACGCCGCAGCCGGGGCAGTGGGTGCGGCGCAGGGCGTAGGGGTCGTTCGGGACGGGCATCGAGCACCTCCGGGGCCTGGGACCCCGGTGGCCCGACCGGCCCCGGTGATCCGCCGTTCTCCGCGCGCCTCGCACGGAGCGGGTCGTCACCCGGGGCACCCGCAGCGGGCGGGATGCCGTCCAGCGAGCCGGGGCTTGGCGCTGGAACTCGTGACCCAGGTCGGGACATTAACGACGTAAGCCATTGATGGTCAACATCTGGACAGCAACCGGACTGCTGTGCCGGCATATGGCCCGGGTCACGAGGCCGATCGCGCCCCTGGACGTCCGCCGGCCGGCAACCTCGCCTCACCCCACACAAGGTGCCCCCAGGGAAGACCTGGCCGCTGCCGGTCACGTCGAGGCCGCCGTGGTCGTCGCCGGTCTGGACGACCGCGCGGCACGTCCCCTCGGGCGCCGCTACGGCCGGGACGCCGTCTTCGCCTGGACCCCCGACACC
The DNA here is from genome assembly GCF_039649665.1 of Microbispora sp. ZYX-F-249. Lineage (NCBI taxonomy): Bacteria > Bacillati > Actinomycetota > Actinomycetes > Streptosporangiales > Streptosporangiaceae > Microbispora > Microbispora maris. The sequence continues at coordinate 81,044 of NZ_JBDJAW010000034.1, forward strand.
TGGCGGCTGCTGTCCTGCCGCGACACCCGCTCGGCAGCCTTCGGCTGGACCGCATGAGAATCTACGTTGTAAAGGACGGTGGTTGTAGGGTGCGGTACATGACCGGTGAGACCGATCTGCACACGCTGGTGGCCACGATGCGCCCGCGGCTCAACCCCGGCCGCTACGTCTTCACCACCGTCCGCGCCGACGTTCCGCCGGGTGTCAGGCCGGTCGTCACGGTCGCGGAGGAGGAGGGCCTCACACTGGTCCTGCCGCAGCACGAGGCCGACGCGGCGGGGCTGGCGTACGACTACGTGGCGGGCTGGATCACGCTGCGCGTCCACTCGGCGCTCGAAGCCGTGGGCCTGACCGCCGCCTTCGCGCAGGCACTCGCGGCCGTGGGCCTGAGCTGCAACGTCGTCGCCGGATTCCACCACGACCACCTCTTCGTGCCGTACGAGCGCGCCGACGAGGCGGTCGAGGTGCTGGAGAACCTCGCCCGGCGGTCCGCCTGACGACTCACCTTGAGCCGCCCTGCGAGCACTCCAGGCCGGCCTTGGCGAGTCACGCCGATCGTGGCTCAGCTTTGCCGACCTGACCCGAGCGCCTGGAGCGCGGCCGAGGCCGGGCGGAGCCACGGTGATCCGCCCGGCCTTGGGTTGTGATTCATTCAGTCACGGGCAGTTGCCGATGTCGCTTTCGGCGGAGGCCAGGACGACGTCGGTCTTGGCCAGGCCGAGGGCGTTGACGGTGACATGGACGGCGTTGACGGTCAGGCCCTTGTCGGGGGTGGTGAATGAGGTCTGCTCGTTGAGGACGAGCTTCACGACGCCGACGTTGACCGTCGTGTTGGGCTGGACATTGGTGGGTTCCGAGATGACCACCGTGTTGCCGACCTTGAGCGAGGCGATCGTGGTGGTTCCGGCGGATCCGCCGCAGGTGGTGGTGGAGGTGGACTTGATGGCACCGACGGTGATCACCGGGATGCCCGTGATCCCGATGCTGGTGTCGTCGATGGAGGCGGTGGCCACGGACTTGCCGGGGAACTCGGTGGTGGCGACCTTGGCGCACAGGGCGTGCGCGCTGATCAATCCGCTGAGGCTGGCGGTGCAGGGCACCGAGGTGGTGCCGGTCGACGTGGTGGAGATGGGGCCGGTGTCGGGGGTGCGCGCGATGTTGACCAGCTGGATGCCGGCCAGGGCGGCGCTGGCGGTCAGGCCGTAGGCCCGTCCGGTCAGCTTCTGCGGTGTGACGGTGACCTGTTCGTCGCTGCACGGCGAGGTGACCGAGTTGTTGTTGGCGTCGCCGCTGTAGGTGGCGGTCCACCGGTAGGTGCCGGCCGCTCCGATGGTCACGTTGCCGGACGCGGCGGTGCCGCTGCCGGACAGGTCCTCGGTACGGGTCTCGATCGGCGTCGTGCAGTCGGTGTCGCCGGGGGCGTACAGCTTGAATGTGACGGAACCGGTGGGGTGGTACCCGCCGGAGACGGCGGCGGTGTCGGACACGACGCCACCGGCCGGCACGGAGCCCGATGGGGTGGTGGTGATGCCCGGCGTGGCCTTGACGACCTCGACCTCTTCATCGCCGCACGGGGAGGTGACCGGGTTGTTGGCGTCGTCGCCGCTGTAGGAGGCCACCCACCGGTAGGTGCCCACCCCGCCCGCGGCGATGTTCCCGGACGCGGCGGTGCCGCTGCCCGACACCGTCCCGGTGCGGGTCTCGATGGGCGTGGTGCAGTCGGTGTCGCCGGGGCCGTACAGCTTGAACGTGACGGTGCCCGTCGGGTGGTATCCACCGGTCAGGGTCGCCGTGTCCGAGACGTTTCCGCCCGCGGGCACCTGCCCCGACGGCGTCGTGGCGATCGATGGGGTCACTTTCGGAACGTGTTCGGTGATCGTCTCGGTGAAGCCTGGCGACAGGACGCCGTTGATCAGGAAGTCCACCTTGCAGGTGAGGGTGCTTCCCGGTGCGGCTCCGGCGCCGACGGTGACGACCTCGGTGAAAGTGGCGTCGTCGCCGCTGGTCACCGTCCGGCTGTCCGGGGTCAGGGACACCGACAGGTTCGGATCGCAGTCGCGCAGCTGGTGGGTGACCGTGACCGGCAGGTTGTGCAGGGCCGCCAGGATGGTGTCGCTGACCTCCGAGGCGTTGAGGCCGGAGAACAGCTGTCCATCCGTGGCATCGGTGATCGCGGTCGCCTGCCCGCTCGAGTTCAGCCCGGCCAGGTCGAACGCGAGCACGGTGATGTCGGCTGCCTGCAGGGCGCTGATCGCATTGGCCAGCGTGTGGCCGTTGCTGGGGTCATGGCTGGGGGCGTCCCCGATCAGCAGCACGATCCGAGTGCTGTTCGGCCGGAAGCCGACCGCCCCCGACGCGACCTGGAACAGACCGTTGATGCCGTCCTCGGGGATGTCGCCGCCGCCCGACGCGACCAGCGTGTTGAGACCGTTGGTGACGTCGGCCTGGTTGGCGGTGAGGTTCTGCGCCACCCGGAACGGCGTCGCGTCTCCCATGTCCTTGTATTCGGCGACCGCGAACTGGGCGTCCGGCTGCGCGGAAGCGACGGTGGACAAGATGGTGTTCGCATTGGTCCGCACGTTCGAGATGACCCCGCCCATGCTCCCTGTCGTGTCGATCAGGAACGCGATATCCGGCTTGGGCGGGACCGCCGGAGTGGACACGGTCTTGGTGATCGTCTTCGATCCGCCCGGAGCCAGGTCCAGCGTCACGTCCGCCGGGGTGACCCCGGGCGCGGCGGATGCCGTCCCCACCCCGGCCACCAACATTGCACCGGCCACCGCCACGCACACGGCGGCCCGTAATCTTCGAGTCGTTCTCACGGTGTCATTCCTTCTGGTGTGGCGTCATGCCACAACGAATTCGGGATTGCTGGCCGTGCGGAATTCCCATGACTGCACCACGCGAGACGTCCTCTCCTCGCGTATTGGCGCAATCAGATGCCGAATTGCATTTGTTGACGACCTCGGTGACATTTTCGGCGCAGCCGTTGATCAGCGAGGGGGTGTGGCCACGGTCATATGGTGACTGGTCGTTGAATAGATGTAAATAGGCCACTTACAGCAAGTTTCCGACTGGCCACAGTCGGCCACCCCTTGCCGGTGAGAGATTCCTACTGGTAGCGAATATTTTTCAGATATGCCCGCTGAAATGCGTAACCAGCGGGATGCCGCTGGCAAAAGAGCGCCCGCTTCCCGTCCTCTGGACCGCCTGAATTGCGATTATG